>CAXUIA010000106.1:4909-6274 GCA_964250835.1 uncultured Acetobacteraceae bacterium
CGCCGCACCGACGCTCACGATCGCCGCCGCGACGCAACTTGTCCGCACCGGCCATTCCGAAGCGTCCGTCACTCCAGCCCACAGCAACGATCCACCCAGCGCCACCGCCGATATGCTCACCGCGCCGGTAAACCCCCAACGCCAACTGCTCACATGACCCAACCTGCGTCGCACCAATCCCAGCGATCCGCCGGCGAGGAACAGCAGCGTGATCGGTTGCGCTACGAAGCCGATCACCGTCCGAGGCGCAAGCAAACCCACCACCGAGCCGCCCGCCAGACCTCCCAGGCACCCAACCAGAAGCGCCGGCCCGACCCGTCGCGGGAACATCAGGCACACGCCAAACACTGCGTAAAAGAACATCTCATACTCGAGCGTCCATCCCGGCCCATACAGCGGTCTCCCGAACACCTCGTTGCCGGGCTGGTGCGGAATAAACAGCAGAGACAAGCCAAGCCCCGCCACGGTGATCGGTGCATGCCGAAGCTTCAGCTCCACGAAAGAACCGAGCGTCACCAGCCAGTAGAGCGGCACGATCCGCCCAACCCGCCGCTTGGCGAAGCTGAGTGCAGCACCCGGCGTCCCGAACTCCATGCCATGCGCCAGAACCATCGTCAGTCCGCTGATGACAAAGAACACCCAGACACCAGTGTCGCCGAGCAACCAGGCAAACTCGTCATCCGGACCGGACCTGACCTTTCGGACATAGGTGCCAAGGGCGTGATCGGCGACCACGAGCAGTGCGGCCGTCGCGCGCAGCGCCTGCAATCCCGCGAGATTGAGTCGGGCCGACCCGTCGCCCATGCGCAGCACTCCGCAATCGGCCCGCGTCTATCGTTGCGAACACAGAATGTAAAGTGTGATCCTCCCCAAGCTGTCTGCAAGCCGTCCCCTCGCTACCGCGTCTGACCTGCCTCCAAGCGAGCGCGCATGATCACGCATGTCCGGCAACTGACCGGTCCGAGCCCGCCGACGCGTTCGGCGTCGCTCAGCTCTGCCGGGCCGCCTGCCCGGAGCGTCGATCAACAACATCCCGGCAGCATCCCGTTCATAGGTCCACGGCATCCACGACGAGGCACTGCCTCACGACGCGCTCCTGCCAACCAAAGCCGGCCCGGACTTCGCTCACCAGGACCTCGCGTCGACCCTGTCAGCACGCGCCGCCCAGATCCGCCGCAGCGAGACACTTGCCTTCGCCGCCCTCCTCATGCTCCGTGCGCAACGATGGCGGCCTTCGAGCAGACCTTCCGGATCTACTACCGCGACACCGACGCAACCGGCGTCGTATTCCATCCCAACTACCTCGCCTTCGCCGAACGCGGGCGCCGGGGCCCCCGCCCCCCCCCCGCCCCCCCCCGGCACCCC
>CAXUIA010000106.1:6284-8281 GCA_964250835.1 uncultured Acetobacteraceae bacterium
CGCTCCACAGCGTCGACGCGCCGGTCAAGGCGCTCACCGACGAGTTCGGGCTGCATTTCCTCGTCCATCGCGCCCGCCTCGACTATCTCCGCCCGCTTCGCCTGGACGACATCGTCACAATGCGAACCGGCACTCACCGGCTCGCACCGGCCTCCTGCTACATACGACATGAATTTACCCATGAGGGTCGCCTGACCACCCGCGCTGACATCGACCTGGTCTGTGTTCGCGCGAGCGACGGGCGGCCCTCGCGCATCCCGGAGCGGTGGCGCGCCGCACTCCTCCAGTTGAGCTACGAGACGACGTGACCTCCGGGCGCTGAAGCCGTGCCTGTGTTCGCCAATCGCGTGAAGAAGCGTATAGGTATGCAAATGCGCCTTTCCGCCTCCTGCCAAATCCTGCAGGAGTGCCGCCATGACGACCACCTTTCCCGAGTCTAAGCCGACCGCTGTCGCGCCGCCGAACGAATGCATCCGTGGAGTGTTCGCAGCCCACGGCTGTCCACACATTCAGCCGCGTAGGGAGCACTGACGTGGACCAGGCCGTCACCGCAACCAATCTTGCTGCCGGCTCGGGCGGTGACCTGTCGCTCCTCAACCTGTTCCTGCAGGCGTCCATCGTCGTCAAGTTCGTCATGCTGCTGCTCGTCGCCGCCAGCATCTGGGTCTGGGCGATCGTCTTCGAGAAAGCCACCATCCTTCGGCGCGCCAATAGGCAGGCCGACACGTTTGAGGACCGCTTCTGGTCTGGCGGCAGCCTCGACGATCTCTACGAGGCCGAAGGCGCCAAGCCCACCCACCCGATGGCCGCGGTGTTCGGCGCGGCCATGGGGGAGTGGCGGCGCTCCGCCCGGGTCGCCGGCGCCGACATATCCCGGGGCAGCGGGCCCGGCCGCGGCGCGCGCGCCATGGGCCTCACCGTCGGGCGTGAGATGGAGCGTCTCGAGCGCTGGATGGTCTTTCTCGCGTCTGTCGGATCGACCGCCCCCTTCATCGGCCTGTTCGGGACGGTCTGGGGGATCATGACGTCCTTCTCAGCGATCGCCGCGATGCACAACACCAACCTTGCTGTGGTCGCTCCCGGCATCGCCGAGGCGCTGTTCGCGACCGCAATCGGCCTCGTTGCCGCAATCCCGGCGGTTCTGGCGTATAACAAAATCTCGTCGGACCTTTCCCGGTTCGCCGCCCGTCTTGAGGGTTTCGGCACCGAGTTCGGCGCGATCCTGTCCCGCCAATCCGAGGAGAGAACCTGACATGGCCGGCGGCCTTTTTCAGTCGCCCGGTAGCGGCCCCAGGCGCGGCCGCTATCGGCCCATGGCCGAGATCAACGTCACCCCGCTCGTCGATGTCATGCTGGTGCTGTTGATCGTCTTCATGGTGACCGCCCCGTTGATGACCACCGGCGTCAACGTTGACCTGCCCAAGACGGACGCCGCTCCCGTCAACTCCGACGCCAAGCCGCTCGCGGTCTCGATCAAGGGCAACGGCGACATCTATCTCGGCGATGATGCCGTCACCCTCGAGCAGCTCGATGCCAAGCTCCAGGCCGCCGCGCAGAACGATCCCACTCGGCGGATCTTCGTTCGCGGCGACGAGCACATTGATTACGGGCGCGTCATGCAGGTCATGGGTCAGATCACCTCGGGCGGCTTCGCGCATGTGTCTCTTCTGGCCCAAGCGCCCACCGGGCCGCAGCCCGGCAAATAGCGCCTGCCCTTGAGCAGCCACCAGGATCGGACCCGTGAGCTTCGCCGGATGCGCCGTCCGGCTCTCGTGTCGGGTGCTCTCCATCTCGCCGTGGTGCTCGCCCTCATCATCGTGATCCCAAGCCCGCCGGTCGCACCTCCATCGGACGAGCCGACCGTGGAAATGGACTTCGAACCAGGCCCGCCTTCAATGCCACACAAGGCCGATCACGCCGCCCCAAAGCCCGCTCCGGCTCCCTCTGAGATCGTCAACGAGGCGCCGCCGTCGCCCACTCCGCCCACGCCGGAACCG
>CAXUIA010000107.1:0-940 GCA_964250835.1 uncultured Acetobacteraceae bacterium
ACACTCGACCTCGTCCTGCGCGACAGCCTTCGCGAGCTCGGCCCGCGTTAGGCCGCCACGCCGAACGACGACGGAAGCAGCGCGACAGGCCGTTCGTCCGGCACCGGGCGCGGCACGGTCGCGCGAACCCGGTCGTACAGCATGCGGTCGAACCGGTTGCGATGTTCCACCCGGCTCCAGTCTACGCCCTTTATCCCGCCGACATGCTCCCCGGTGACGTTCTCCCGTCCCGGCTGGCGGATCGGACGGCCCAGCGCCGCGGACAGGCGCGCGAGGTCCGCCTCCATCGTCTCGACCGTTCCCACCATCGCGAAATGCCGCTCGATGTTGTAAAGCGCGAGCTCGACATCCTTACCGCCCACCGTGCCGAGCGGGACGACATGCGCCGGTAGTCCCGCAACTGACCGAACCATCAAATTGTCGAACTCCTCAATCAGCCCGTTCTCGACAACCGACGCCAGCGCGAGTAGCTCGCCGGTCGAGCCGAACGACGTGCCGGCCGCCGCGTAATGCGCCGCGTGCGAGCGCAGCCGTGCCATCGGCTCGCGAAGAAACGTCACGTAGCGAGCCGGCATCCCGAGGAACCGGTCAATCCCGTAATACGCATGTCCCGCCACCAACCGCGCCGCCCGACGCTGCTCCATCGACAGAGCCGCCAATTCGGGCAGCGTCAATCCGAACGGGGCCTCGTAGACGAACAAACGCTCCGACGGCAGCAATCCGGCGATGGCGGCGACCCGCAGACTGGTTCCTGCAGTCTTGGGGATGTGGAGGAAGATTACCGCTGGTTGCGTCCGGACGACGGCCTGACGCCCGATCTCGACCCCGGAACCGTTCGGCAGCGTAACGCCCAGTCGATTGCGGACTGTCACCGCGCCGTCCAGCCCGCACAACGCTGACCGGGGCACGACGAAGCCGAAGCGCCCCTCCGCTTTGAGCC
>CAXUIA010000107.1:950-3116 GCA_964250835.1 uncultured Acetobacteraceae bacterium
ATCCGGTCCGCTGTCATGCGCTCCAACTCATCCACACAAGCCTCGATGAAGACATTACGTCACTGATATGACCTCCAACGCGAGATGACAATGCAGGTTGTCCTGCGCCGATGTCCGTTCGCTGACATGCCGCATTGTCGCAGCCGGCTTGACGTGATCACGCTTGTCATGATGATAAGGAAACGTAACGAGATTTCGCGGACGGAATGGATGTCGCTGACTTATACCAGCATGGCTCCGATGCGCGTCCGCACCCACGCTGGCGCCGCGTTGCGTGTCCGTCGCGCGAATGGCGAGGTTTTCCACGCCCGAGATCCGGGTGACCAGCAGTCCTCGGCCGACCTCATCCTGGTTCGCGACCTCGCCGCACCGGAACGTGCGCTTGCGCTTGCCGCGACCGAGCACGCTCTGTCGCTCCATTTTCAATATCCCGATCAAGCTGCCCCCTTGCTGGCGGTTCGTCTTTGCCGGCACGGCGCTCATAAGGTCGCGATCCGGCATGCCGCTTCGGACCACCACCTGTGCGCTCATCCGTTTACCACCGAAAACGAGGCCCCGGTCACACTCGATCGGCCACAAGTCGGCGGATGGGAACTGTTCGATATCGTCGAGATGGATCCGGCTGACATCCCGCCTCGTCTCGTCGGGATCGTCACCAAACTCCTTGGCCTGCTCGCAGCCCCCTTGGATGAGGCCGTGCTGATCGGACTTCTGGATCACGAGCCCTCCGAATTCATGGCGGCCGCCGGTGCGGCGCTCCTGTCGTTCGCACCGCCCGCCAGCAGACATGCCGTCGGCGCCGCGGCCATCGGCAGTGCCCGTCCTGCGGAGCGTCTGGCGGAGCGGCTCGCGACCGTCTGGCCCACAGACCGCGTCTCCCGTCTGCTGCCTGAACTGGCCGCCTGGTCGCGCACCCGTCCTCGACGCTCAATCATCAACGTCGATGACGCCGGTACGCCGGTTCAGCCGTCCGACGAGCGCGTCCCTTTGACGAGCCTGCTCGCGGCCGCACGGGCGGCGGTAACACCGCGCAAGGTTTTGGCCGTGCTGTCGAGCGCACGAAACGAGGGGATCTACCTGCTGGACTGGATCGCTCATCACCGAGCGATCGGCGTGGAGCACTTCTTTCTCTATTCAAACGACAACGACGATGCGTCCGACCGCATGCTGCGCAGCCTGGCCGAGGCCGGTATCGTCACCTACCTGCCGCAGGTGGCGAGCGGCTCGTCCGCCCAAGACCGGGCCTTTCGGCACGCATTGTCGGAGCTGCCCGACATCCTCGATTATCGTTGGACCGCCATCATTGATGCGGACGAATTCATCGTCATCGATCCGGCGCGGTTCCGATCGCTTCCGGCGTTTCTGGACCTGCAGCAATCTCGAGGCGCGGACGCGGTCGCTCTGAACTGGCGTATGTTCACCCCCGCGGGCCAGCACCTGTTCCAGGATCAGCCTGTCACCGAACGCCTGCTGCGTCGCGAGCCAAACGTCAATCCGCACGTCAAGTCGATCGTTCGCACCGCGCGCGCCGTTCACAGCACGCCGCACGCTCCATTTTGGCCGCCGCACGCACCCGGCGCTACCCTGGACGCCGCCGGTTTCCCTCACCACGGAACCAATCGTCCATTCTGGGACAGCCAATTTCGCCACCACCACGACCCCGGGCCGGTCTGGGTCAATCACTACTTCATGCGCTCCCTGCCTGAATATGTCTGGAAGGCGGCACGCAACCGTGGCGACGCTGCGGCCTGTGCGCTCCATTTCCCAACCGGCCATGGTTTCCTCGACCATTTTCTCTCATGGTTCGATCATTCCTGCGCTGTCGAGGACCGCACGATCCTTCACGCCCGTCGCGATGCTGACGACCAGCGCCGGCATCTGCTCGCCATCGACGGCGTGGCGGACGCTCATGCCGAGAGCGTCCGGATCTTCTTGGCTATCGTCACCAGGCTGTTTCACGACATCCTCGCGCAGGCCGACCAGCTTCCGGATCGGAACCGTGCCGCCTTCACATCCCTCATCGAGCGCAGCCTCGCCGACGGTGTCGTCGCCGGCGCGTGCCCCCGCGTCCAACGTTCTGCAGGAGCCTGACGATGAAGCTCTTTCCTTGGCCCGCCAAGCCCGCCCAAGTGCCCGACGCCGAACTATCCGCCGCTCGGCTTCCTG
>CAXUIA010000107.1:3126-5011 GCA_964250835.1 uncultured Acetobacteraceae bacterium
CTGCAATCAGTGCACGACGGCATCGTTCGCGCTTCCGTTGCCGAAGGGCTTCTGATCAACGACACGCCGTCGCGAAGTCCAGGTGCCATCGATGTCGTATTGCTCCGGCTGGCGGGCTCCCCCCAATGGGGCTTTCTCGTCGCGACCGGGTCGAAGTCGACTGATCTTACGCTCCAGCCCGATCGGCTGAAGGCACCGGTCCTATCCTGCCGTATGCGCCGCCAGGGAGACGAGTTCACGGCGGTACTCCGCCATCCGCTTGTCGACCGTTACGTCGCGGCAATTCCGGAGGGCTACGGTCTGTCACTGCCGCTGTTGGCAAATCGCGCCGACGTGGGAGCCTGGGAGGTGTTCCGCCTAATTCGTCACGAAACGGCGTCCAAATTGCCACCGAGCGTAGCTGCGGCTCTCGAGACGATACGTCCCGCGCTTGCGGAGCATCTTTCGATCTGTTCTGTCCTCGCGTGGCTCCATCAGGCAACGGTCGAGGACCTCGTCTGCGTTGGCCAAGCCTTGCTTGCACTTCTGCCGCGAGAATCGATGGATGCGGTTGGCCGCGCTGTTGCCGAGCAGCCAACGCTTGCGCGTCGGATCGGTACAGCCTGGCCAGACAACCCGTTCACCGCCGCGGTCATCCCCAACCTCGCCGAATGGCATCGCGCGCGCAGCCTGCGCACCACGATCGAGGTCGGCACCGATCTCGACATGCTCGCAACCGCTGTTGGCGTCGGGCAGCCGGTCGGCGACTTGGCCATTCATCTTCTCGCGGCGAGCCGTCGCACCATCGCCCCAACCCGCGGCATCGCCATCGTGGCGACTGCCCGCAACGAAGGCCCATTCTTTCTCGACTGGATCGCTCATCACCGTGCCCTCGGAGTCGAGCACTTCTTTATCTATTCCTCCGATGACAACGACGACCAGTCCGACGACCTGCTCCTCGCGCTGGCTGAACACGGCATCATCACCTACCTGCACAATTCTGTCTCGCCGTCCGGCAACCGCCAGCGAAAGGCATACAATCACGCGTTCCTTTGCTTGCCCGAGCTGCTTGACTTTCGCTGGACGGCGACAATCGATCTTGACGAATACCTCATGGTCGATCCGACGCGTTTTGCCTCGCTCATCGACTTCGTCGAGCTTCAAGAGTCGCGCGGCGCCGATGCCGTCGCGCTCAACTGGCTGATGTATGGTCCAGACCGACAACCCGTCTTTCGCGACCGGCCATTTTCCCAGCGCCTGCTCCGCCGCCGCGTGCAACCGAACCGGCACGTCAAGACCATCGTTCGCACCAATCAGCCTTGGGGCACGCTCCACCACGCGCCGATCTGGCCCGACCGCGTCACCGGGCTCGCTCTCGATTCGTTGGGCAAGCCGCACTACAGCCCCGGCCTGATCGGCGGCATCGGTGCCTTCCGCGACGCGCCGGACGTCGGACCGGCGTGGGTCAACCACTACTTCCTGCGCTCACTGCCCGAGATCGTCCTCAAATACGCGCGCAGCAGCGCGGACGCCGGCGGCACCCACGAACTCCGCTTCAACCCCAACTTCGTCTCGGGCCTGCTCGAAGACATGCAGCTCCCGCTTGTCGAGGATCACACCATTTCTGCCTGGTCTGACGCCGTCGCCGCCGAATGCAGAACCCTGCGCGCACTGCCCGGCATTGCCGATGCCCACGCAGCCTCCGTGGCAAGTTTCTGCGCCGCCGCCAACCGCCTCATACGCGACATCCCCAACCACGCCGCGGAGCTGCCTGATCACGTGAGAGAGCACTATCTCGCTCTCGTCAACGAAAGCATCGAGCTGGGTGTCGCCTCCCCGTGATCGAAACACACGGATGACGCGACCTGCACGCGACTGGGCCGGGCCGCACGACGCGGCCCTGAAC
>CAXUIA010000107.1:5021-8271 GCA_964250835.1 uncultured Acetobacteraceae bacterium
TGAACTGTGCGAGAAGTCGGTCCGGTCGGTCGATGCTCACATCGCCCGTCGTCCGTCCGCGACCGGCATCGTGACCGCGCCGAAACCCGCGCCCATCGCGCGTCTACCAGAGATTATTCGACGTTACCGCAATTTCAGCCGAACCCACGACCGTCCGCATCGGCCGAGACTGCGCCCCGAATAGGCTCGGCCAGCGCGACCGCGGCGCCATGGCTCGCAAACCCTCGAGATGCGCCCGCATCCGCGCAGTCTTCCCATCGTATAGAAAATGCACGAGCCCGCGGCGCAATGCCCGCGGATCGGCCACCGGCCCGCCGTTGAACTGAACGAACGGCGTCAGCGCCGCAATGTCGAACGCTTCCTCGCGGCCCTGCATGAACGTCAGCACCGCCTGGTCGTGCGTATGCCCGAGGCGATTCGGAAACAATCGGCCCAGCACTCGCGTGGTGGTGCCGATCTCCGTGAGCTGCGCGCGCCAGCGTTCGTCGTCGCCGTTCGGTAAACCAATCGTCCCCGAATTGAGCCCGTGACCCGACGTCCGCACCCCGGCGAAGCGCGTCAGGTCCGCGCCCATAAACACGTCCCGCGTGCGGTCGGTCCAGGTCTCCGCCGCGAACGCGACCCGGTCCAGCCCGTGCACCACCGACAGCATCGGCGCCACCGGCGCATCGAACAGGATGTCGGCATCCACGTAGATCACCGGCGCACGCCGTCGCACGATCGCATGATCATGCAGCGCGAACCGCGACAGCAGCGCGTTCCGGCCCAATCCGCCGAAATCGACCTGCCGGATCGTCGTGCTTAACTGCCGGCTTGTCGGCGCAGCTTGGCGCACCGTCCGCCGATCCGCCTCGCACACGATCAGGACGTCGCCGTCATAACCGCCAGGGGTCACCAGGCTCTGCAGGCTCAACTCCAGCATCGCGAGGTAGGGTCCGCCCGAAAGGCAATACACGATCAGCGGACGCATGCGCACCTCCCGGATGCGCCACCATAACCTTCCGTTGCGACACAGAAAAGACCGCTACGACCCGCTATACCAGTTATAACCCTGATTTTCCCAGTAGCCTCCAGGATTGGTGTTCGTCACGAACACCGCCGACAGGCTCTTGGCACTCTTGAACCCAAGCTTGGTCGGGATCCGCAGCCGAGCCGGCGCTCCGAACGGCGGATCGAGCGCCGCACCGTCGAAATCCAGCGCCAGGATCGTCTGCGGCTGCAGGGCCGACGCCATGTCGATGCTCGTCGAATACCCGTCGATGCAGTTGAACCCCACATAGCGCGCCCTCGTGTCCGCCCCCACGCGCGCCAGGAAATCCGACAGCCGAACCCCCGACCATTGCCCGATCTGGCTCCAGCCCTCGATGCAGATATGCCGCGTAATCTGACTGTGCTGAGGCATCGCCCGCAGCCCCGCCAGCGTCCACGGCCGCTTGTCCGCGACCAGCCCGCCCACTTCCAGCCGCCAAACCGCCGGATCGACCGTCCGCACCTGATATTCCTGATAGTAGGCGTTGAACCGCGGCGGGCGCGTGATCGCACTCGTCGGGAACTCCGCCGCCAGCCGATGCCGGTTGAACAGCCACGCCTGCGCGCGATCGTTGAAGCGCAACATCGCGAACAACACCCGGTCGACCTCGTCGTCGTCCCCGAGGTCGCACCCGCCCAGCAGCGACAACGCTCCCACCGAAAGCGCGCTGCGCAACATCAGCCGTCGCCCGACCCGCTCCAGACCTCGCTGATGCACGCTTGCGTCGATCATTCTCCCGCCTCCAGCGCCGCCCGTCGTCCGCCGGTGACCATCGTCACGAGCGTCGATGGAAACAGCGCCACCAGCACCAGGTGCACCACCAGGAACGCCACCAATCCGCTCATCGAGAAGAAGTGGATCACGCGCGCCACGTCGTAGCCGCCGAAGCACCAGGTCAGCCAGCCGAGCTGCACCGGCTTCCAGATTGACAACCCGGTTGCCACCGACAAACAGCCCGCCGCAATCGCGAAACCATACAGCAGCCGCTGCACGGCGTTGTAGTGTCCAGCCGCATGCTTCAGCCGAAATCTCAGCGCCGCCAGCAGATCGCGCCGGAACGCCCGAACCGATGGCGGCGCCACGTCACGGCGAAAATGCCCGGTGGCGAAACCGAACGCGAGGTAGACCAGCCCGTCGGCCATCAACACCCACATTGCGCTGATGTGCCAGGCGATCGCACCCGCGAGCCATCCGCCCAGCCCAACCCAAGCCGGAAAAGTGAACGGCAGGATCGGCGAGGCGTTGTAGATCGTCCACCCGCTCAGGATCATGCAGATCATCGCAGCCGCCCCTATCCAGTGGGTGACCCGCACGAACACGGGATGTGCTGCCTGCCGACCTGTCATCTTCGCCACGCTCACTCGATCTCCATCTGACATCGCCGAACCAAAGGGATCTGCCCATGCGTCGACTTGCCGCGCTCCTGACCTTCGGCTCCGCTCTGATGTGCGGTTCGGCAAGCCTCGCCGTTACTCCACTTGAACGACTTCGCGGAACCATCACGGAGGTCTCTCCCCATCAGATGACCCTGACGACGACGGACGGAAAGGCCATCACTCTCGACCTCACCGACCAGACCAAATACGCGGGTCTCGCCAAATCCAGCCTCGACGAGGTCCAGCCCGGCGACTTCATCGGCACCGCAACCAAGGGTCCGCCAAATTTCATGGTCGCCCTGGAAATCGTCATCTTCCCCGAAAGCATGCGCGGCACCGGCGAAGGTCAATATCCATGGGACAGCATCCCCGACACCACCCAGGGCACCGCCTCGACGACGACCAGCAGCACCATGACCAACGGCACCGTCGACACCTCGCACCCGCTCACCGGCCCGACTGATGTCAACAGCACGATGACCAACGGCACCGTCTCGCGCGGAGAAGTCTCCGGCGGCGGCCGCACCATAACCGTTTCCTACACTGACCCCAAAACCAAGCAGACCGGCCATGCCAAGGTCCTGCTGCCACCCACCGCGCCAGTTGTGCTCGTGCATCCTGCCGACCAGGCCATTGCCACCCAGGGCACCAAGGCTTTCGTCATTGCGGCCGGGCAGGGCGCTCACCTGACCGCGCTTCGTGTCCTGGCCGGCGAAAACGGCATCACTCCCCCGATGTGACCCGGCGGGTTCCATCCTCCATCCCCAGACACATCGGACGCGGGTCTGGGGCCGCCTGCCCCCGACGGGGTTTGGAGCGGAGCCCCAACCTGCCATCCTAGAAC
>CAXUIA010000108.1:0-2990 GCA_964250835.1 uncultured Acetobacteraceae bacterium
GTCATCATGCCTTTGGTCAGATACCGGCTGGGCAACCCAGACCTTCAGCCGCGTCGCACCCGCATCGAGATCCCGGGGTGGGCGGGTAAACCTGATGCACGCGTGGACGGCAGCCACGAATATCCATGGCACTGCATCCCTTTCTCGGAGGCCGCGCGGGCCGGAATAGAAGTGCTGTTTCCGCACGAGACCGAACTGCGCGTTGAGATGCGCAACGGAGCGCTGTTATTCGATGACGGTCTGGGCGATGAGCACGACGCGGTCGACGTGGAGCGGCCGCCGTTCCGCAGCTTCGGGGTGGAATACTACACCTACCGGCTTCTGCTCGACCTGAAGGTCGATCCGCCGATGGCGATAAAAGTGGAGACGCATCCTCGCTTCTATACTGATCGGACCGGAACGGTGCCGATCGCGGTGCCGGCCATCATCCGCCACTGGTGGCCGATGATCTATTTCGTGGTGTTCAAGTCACCGGCGGAAGGACAGTCGCACATCTTCCGGAAGGGTGATCCGATGCTGCTGGCGACCGTGGTCGCGGTCGACGACAAGATCGAATTGGTGGAGATGGACGAGGACGAGGCGGCGGAGCGGGAGCTGCAGTCGCAAAGGATCTACGCGAGCCGGAGCACGCTGTCGGCGGACACGCAATGGACCTCGGATACGAACACCGTCTTTGACGGCACGTATCGAAGGATCCATGCAGCGGCTAAGCCAAAGTAGCTGGATCGCAGCCTCCGGCCGCGGACCTGCAAGCCATGAGCGCGACAGGGATCCGAACGTCCTCCGTCTCGCGGGTGCGGAGTGAAGCTCCGCAGTACATTGAGACCGTTCAGTGGAGTGTTGCGCGCGAAAGGAGCCAGGGGGACGGGGCCCTGGCCTTCTCTTCGACTTTAGTTGTGGTTGTGATGATGGTGGTGGTGATGGTGGTAATGGCGGCGGCGACGATAATGGTGATGGTGGTGATGCTGGATTACGACCAACTGCACCTGTTCAATCGGAGAGGTTCGGGTTGGTGAGGCGAGGAGCGCGCGCGCGTTGGCGATCGGCTTGAGGAGGTCAGCGTAGGTATCTGCCCGAAGCACATCCTCGACGGCTTGCGGTGCGGGCACGGCAGCTTGTGATGCGGTGGCGGTGAGTGCTGCGACCGCACCGATCATGCCAGCAACTGTCTTATCCATGAGATCAGGCGGTTCCTCTGTTCTTGCGGACACAGTGCAGCACTGCCGCCGTCACGACGCAAGGATCAGCGTAGCAGCGAGCCGATAAGGCCCATGGCAAGCAGCAGGCTGATTGCTTGCCAGATACGGACGGGTGCGCGCTCATAGAGGGTGAGCGGGCGTGATGGCGTGGGCATGGCGTGGGCAGGTCCAGCCTCCAGATCGGCGGCGAGGGTGGCGGCGTCCGGGTATCGCTCAGCTGGATCGAGCGCGACCGCGCGCGCAAGCACGGCCTGCAGCCAGGCGGGAAGGTCCGGACGCCGCGATGTGAGGTCGAGCGCGCGTTCGAGGCGTGATCGAGTAATTGCGTCCTGATTGCCGTAAGGAAACTCGCCGGTCAGCGCGCGGAAGAGTGTCACGCCGATTGCGTAGACATCGGTGCAGGCGCGGCCGGGCTCGCCATCGAACATCTCGGGAGCGACGTAGGCGGGCGTGCCTGGGATTTGCGCTTCAGGTTCGTCCTCAAGGCCCGGGAGGCGGACGGCGCCGAAGTCGAGGAGCTTGAGCGTGCCCGCAGGCTCAAGGATCACGTTGGCCGGCTTGATGTCGCGGTGGATGATCCCTGCCCGGTGCAGGGCGTCGGCGGCGCGGGCGAGGCGAACTCCGATGTTACGGCCTTCCTCGAGCGTCAGCGCGGGTGGGCGAGCAAGGCGGCGTTCGAGCAGCTCGCCTTCGGTGAACGGCATGACGGTGTAGAGGGCTGACTGGCGGCCGGGCGGAAGCTCGATGGTTCGGACCAGGCCGGGATGGGTAACCTGATGCCCGACGGCCGCCTCGCGGACGAAGGCGGCGTGGCGCGAGGCGGTCTCGCTCACGGCGGGCTTGGGGAACTTGAGTGCCACAACTCCGCCGTCGATCCGATCGGCGGCGGCAAAGAGACGGCTCGTGGGGCCGTCGGAGATCAGGGCGTCAAGTGCGAAGCCGTCCACGATCTCGCCCGCGTGCGGCGTGGGGATCAAGGGAAGGGCGTGCAGCACGCCACCGATCTCGTCGGGTCTCGCCGTGGGTAGGCCGGTGACGTCTAGGACGAGGGCGGTCGCATTGTCGGTGCTGCCGGCCTCCAATGCGGTTGCGACCAGCGCTCGGGCGGTTTCGGCAGGGCCGGAGCGGGTGCGCAGGATGTCGGCGAGTTCCTCATCGAGCAGCACGCCGTGCACACCATCGGTGCAAAGCAGGAAGCGATCGTGCAACGCCATCGGCTGGGTGGTGTAGTCGAGCCTGACCTCCGCCTCGATGCCGAGCGCGCGGGTGAGCAGGCGAACGTCGCCTTGCCGAATGTGGTCGACGGTGAGCCTGGTCAAGCGATCGCCGCTGAGCCGGTAGGCGCGAGTGTCACCGGCATGCAGCACGTGGGCGTGCCGGCCGCGCAGCACCAGCGCAGTGAAGGTGCAGCCCATGCCGGCGAGCAACGGATCCTGGCGGCCTTGGGCGTGGAGCCAGGCATTGAGGCTGTCAATGATTCGGGCGCCGGTGCGTCGGATATCCATCGTTTCGGGGACGTCCCACAGCCCATCGAGAAAGAAACGGACAGCTGTTTCGGCCGCGATCCGGCCGCCTTTGGCGCTGCCGATGCCGTCGGCGACGGCGGCGGCGGCTTCGCGCCCGGCGGGCGGATCACCGATGGCACCGCCGAAATCCTCGTTGCGAGTTCGGCGGCCGGTCTCGGAGGCGAAGCCAATGCTGACGCGCGGTGTGCGTGCGTCGCTCAATGCGGTTCCGGCAAGCGGCAGCGATCGTGCAGGATGTAGCCGCCGGTGCTGGAAGGAATGATGA
>CAXUIA010000108.1:3000-6408 GCA_964250835.1 uncultured Acetobacteraceae bacterium
GTGCTGTAGATCGGCGCAGGCGACCATCTTCCGCGCCCGCAGCGTCTCGCGCAGCGCGGCGATGCCGCACGTCGCGCCGGACGCGCGGTCGAGCGCGTAGCGGCGGTTGTCGCTCGGGTCGTGCCAGGTCATCGTGCCGGGCGTGATGTTGGCCGCGATCCCGTCGACGGTCGCGTGTTCTTTGTCGAACGCCAACGTCCACATCGCGCCACTCGAAGGATTGGTGCAGTTGATGGCGTCTGCGGCGGCGGCTGGTGCGGCCGCGAGGAAGGTTGCGAGAGCAGCGTGGCGGATTGGCATCGCGGTTCTGTAACGTGCGGGAACACGCCAGCCAAGCTGGACAGCGCGCATAGTTCTTGCATCGTCTCGAAACTGAGCAGGAGTCCAGTCGGGGTCTTGTCGTGTCGAAATGAACTCACGCGAGGCGTCAGCAGCGCCGTCCTCCGTGCAGGTTGGGGAGAACTCGATGATTTTACCGTCACCGAAATGGCTCGATACGGGCGACAATGCCTGGCAGCTCGCGGCTGCGACGTTCGTGGGGTTGCAGAGCATCCCGGGCCTGATGGTGCTCTATGGCGGCGTGGTGAAACAAAAGTGGGCCATCAACTCGGCCTTCATGGCGATGTACGCCTTCGCCTCGGTGTTGGTCGTCTGGGTGCTGTTTGACTACAACATGGCGTTCGGACCGCAGTGGTTTCCATTCCTCGGACATCCCTTCCCGGTCGGCGGCGCCGACTTCATGCTGGGGCAGGCGATCATTCCGGCTGCCGCATCGGGTATGCCGGCGCTGGGCTTCCCGATGGCGACCTTGATCTTCTTCCAGTTCGTGTTCGCCGCCATCACGGTAATTATTTTGGGCGGCGCCGTGTTGGGCCGGATGAACTTCACCGCCTGGGTGATCTTCTGTCCGGTCTGGATGACGCTGGTCTACACGGTGGGCGCGTTCAGCATCTGGGGCGGCGGCTGGTTGGCGGGCCTGGGCGTTGCAGATTTCTCCGGCGGCTACGTGATCCATCTTGCGGCCGCTGCATCAGGCTTTACGGCGGCGGCGCTGGTAGGACCTCGGCTGAAGGCGGACCGGGACAATTTTCCGCCCAACAGCTTGCTGGTGACCCTCGTCGGCGCCGGCATCCTCTGGCTCGGCTGGAACGGGTTCAACGGCGGCGATCCCTACTTCGCCAACGCAGACGCGGGCGCTGCCGTGCTGAACACCAACGTCGCGACCGCGGTGGCACTTCTGGTGTGGTCGCTGATCGACAAGGCGGCATACGGAAAGCCATCGATCATTGGCGCGGTGAACGGCATGATTTCAGGGCTGGTGGCGATCACCCCGGCGGCGGGCTACGTCAACGGCTATGGCGCGATCATCATCGGCATCGCGGCGGGCATCATCCCGTGGTACAGCATGAACCGGTTCCAGAAGACAAAGCTGATGCTCCGGGTGGACGACACGCTTGGCGTGTTCTCGACGCATGGTGTAGCGGCGGTCGTGGGCGGTTTGCTGACCGGCATCCTCGCCTCACCTGCAATGCTTGAATATATTGGCACCGACAAGGACGCGCCCGGCGTCAGCATCACCGGCGGCGCCCACCAATTGCTGCTGCAGTTCTACGGCGCGGCGTTCATCATAATCTTCAACGTCGTGATGACGTTCATCATCCTGAAGGTGATCTCGATCTTTGTCCCGCTTCGGATGAACGATGCGATGCTTCGCGTGGGTGACGATGCGGTGCACGGCGAGACGGCATACGCCATCAATCTCGCGGGGGACTGACGGGAACGGCCGGGGAGATCTCTCTCCGGCCGTTCTTCAGCCTGGTTTGCGGCAGCTGAAGTCTCGCGGCACCGAGCTAGACGTCGACCATGCCGCCATCGACGAACAGCTCGGCGCCCGTCGTGTAGGAGGAAGCGTCGGAGGCGAAGAACAGGGCGGCGGCGGCGACCTCGCGCGGCTGGCCGACGCGGCGCAAGGGGATCTGCGCCGTCATGCTCTCGACCATGCCGGCGAGCTGTTCAGCAGGGATGCCGACTTTGCCGAAAATCGGTGTCTCGATCGGGCCGGGGCTGACGGTGTTGACGCGTATGCGGCGCGGGGCGAGCTCGGCCGCGAACGTGCGTCCAAACGAGCGAAGGGCGGCCTTGGTGGCGGCATAGACGGTGGTCTGTCCGTTCCCGCCCTGGGAGCCGGAGACGGAGGCGGTGAGAACGATGGAGCCGCCATCGGACATCGCGGCAGCGGCATGCTTGATGACGAAATAGGCCCCGCGCACGTTAATGTTGAACAGCCGATCGAAGACGGCCTCGTCTACTTCGGTGCTCGGCACGAAGGCCGCGACGCCGGCATTGACAAAAAGTATGTCGAGGCGGCCGTGGGCGGCGACGACATGGTCGACGAGCGACTTGGTGCCGGCGGTGTCGGCCGCGTCGGTGGCGACGACTTCAACGCCGGGAAGCGCGTCGCGGGCGGCGGCGAGCGTGTCGGGGTTGGAGCCGGTGACGATAACGGTCGCTCCCTCGGCCTGGAAGAGTTTGGCGGTTGCGGCGCCGATGCCGGTGGTGCCGCCGGTGATGAGCGCGATCTTTCCGTCGAGCTGGTTCATGGGCATGGACTTTCGTTCGGTAAGGACCGCGGATGCGTTCCATACCGCTCGATATAGAAAGCGGCGGGTGCGTTGTCGAGACTGCCGAACCGTTTACTGGAATGCGTGATCACCATGCAGAGCTCGACGCATAATTATGCAATTGACGCTTCGCGACGACAGACGGGAATGTTCAAGAGGAAGACGAATGATGTTGGCGAGCATTGCTGGCGCCGCTCTTCTAGTGGTGCTCAAGAAACGATCCTATTCATCACTTCTGCTGAGGTTGCGTGACGAGGCGGTGGGGTGCATTGAGGCGACACCCGCGGACTGCAGGGAGAGCATTCATGAGTTCCCGCGTCCCCGCAACGGACGCTCGCTGGCTACCGAACTACGTCAAGGCGTTCGGCGTGCTCGAAGGGCTGCCCCTTCTGTGGCGAATGGCCCGTTTGGATCGTGCCGACAGAAACGAGGCGGGGTCTGTTTTCGTCCCTCGGATCGGCAAGGTTTGGCTGCGCGCAGGCTTTCGCGACCACGCCATATTCCAGCAGGTCTGGATCAAGCGCGAGTATGACTTGGCCAGTGTCGCGCCACGCCACTTCCCGGCCCTGATGGACCGCTACAGGGCTATGCTCGCGAGGGGCAGCAGGCCGCTGATCCTGGACGCGGGCGCGCATGTCGGGATGAGTGTGCTGTGGTGGCGCCACCTCTTCCCCGAGGCAGCGATCGTGGCCGTCGAGCCGTCCCCGGCGAACCTCGCAATCCTTCGACGGAATGTGGAGGGGCTGGAGAACGTGACAGTTCTGCACGCCGCCATCGCCAGCAAGCC
>CAXUIA010000108.1:6418-8233 GCA_964250835.1 uncultured Acetobacteraceae bacterium
CCTCAGCGGCGAAGGCGCGGGCGAGGGGGGTCCGGCAGTCACGTTGGCGCAGATCCTGGAAGAGGCCGGCACAGACGAGATTTTGTTTGCCAAGATCGATATCGAGGGTGGCGAAGCGGATCTGTTTGCTGGCGAACTCGCTTGGCTGGACTGCACGCGTGCACTCGCCGTGGAGATCCACGACTGGCTTTACCCGGGCGAGGGCACGAGCCGATCCCTGCTGGCGGCCATCGCCGCCCGGCCCTATGATTTTTTGGCGAGCGGAGAGAATGTGCTGCTGTTTCGCTCCTGAGTGATCTCTGTGCTGGGAAGAGCGCATACATAGTCCTGACAGACCCTTTTGCTTCAGGGCACGTGATCCGAGTGTAGCGTTGTCTTCAGTGTCGCGGGCCACCGCCTTACGCCGGTGCGGGACCGGGAGTAGAGCCCCTGGCCTTCGGGCGGCCGTCGCGGCATGGTCGTGTGATGACGCATACGGAGAGCGACCGATGATCCGAAGCATGATGCTGGCGGCCGTAGTTGTCCTGGGCGCCGCGGACGCGCGGGCGCAGATCAAGATCGCGGTCGCGGGGCCGATGACGGGCCAATATGCGGCCTTCGGACTGCAGCTGCGCAATGGGGCGCAGCAGGCGGTGGAGGACATCAACAAGGCGGGCGGCGTGTTGGGCCAGCAGCTGCAACTGACGGTGGGGGACGATGCGTGCGATCCGCGTCAGGCGGTGTCGGTGGCCAACGAGTTTGCTGATCAGGGGGTTAAGTTCGTGGCCGGCCATTACTGCTCCGGATCGTCGATCCCGGCGAGCAAGGTGTATGGCGAGGAAGGGATCGTTGAGATCACGCCGGCCTCCACCAATCCCGATTACACCGATCAGGGCGGGTGGCAGACGTTCCGGCTGTGCGGACGCGATGACCAGCAAGGAAAGGTCGCAGGCGACTACATCGCTGCTCATTTCAAGGGCGAGAAGATCGCGGTTTTGAACGACAACACTGCTTACGGCAAAGGTCTTGCCGACGAGACGCAGAAGAACCTTGAGGCGGAGGGCGTGCGGCCGGCGCTGGTGCAGACCTATACGCCGGGAGAGAAGGATTATTCGGCGGTGGTCAGCCGGATGAAGGATGCCGGCATACAGGTGATCTACCTGGGCGGGTATCACACCGAGGCTGGGCTGATCATCCGTCAGGCCAAGGAACAGGGGATGAACGCGACGCTGATCAGCGGCGACGCGCTGATGACCAAGGAGTTCTGGCAGATTGCGGGACCGGCGGGGCAGGGGACGATGATGACCTTCGCACCCGACGTCACCAAGCGGCCGACGGCGGCGGCCGTCGTCGGCGAGTTCGCGGCCAGCCATGTCGATCCGGAAGGCTATACCCTCTACACCTACGCCGCCGTGCAGATCTGGGCCGAGGCGGCCAAGAAGGCGGGGACGGCCGATCCGCAGAAGGTGGCGGCGTTGCTCAAGAGCGGCGGGCCTTGGCCATCGATCCTGGGGCCGATCACGTTCGACAGGAAGGGCGACGTGACGGGGCCGAATTACGTGTTCTACGTGTGGAAGGACGGCGCCTACAGCGAGCTCTAGGTTGGCCTACGCGCTGCAGCAGCTGATCAACGGCATCACGCTCGGGATGATCTACGGGCTGATCGCGGTCGGCTACACGATGGTCTACGGGATCATCGGGATGATCAACTTCGCGCATGGCGACGTATTCATGGTGGGGTCGTTCCTGTCGCTGATCGCTTTGCTCGGCCTGTCGGTGCTCGGGATCACGTCGGTGCCGCTGGCGCTCGCGCTGACGCTGGTGTTCGCGGCTGGG
>CAXUIA010000109.1:0-7729 GCA_964250835.1 uncultured Acetobacteraceae bacterium
CACCGGCGCGGGCGGTGTTGAGGTTTTGGAGGCCTGGCCGGTCGAGAAGCTCGACGAGCTGGATGGGCCAGGCGCGGCCGGGCGGGGCGCCGGTGCCGTCGGTGTGGCTGTCGCCGGTGAATACGAGCAGCGTCATGGCGGAACCTTGGGTTGTGGGGTCCGGATGTCGCGTGAACGGGGCGGGCGCGCAAGGTGATCGAGCGCGCGGCGACGGCGGCGATCGTGGGTGTGAGCGGCGGGATCGGGCAGGCGCTGGCGGACGCGTGCACCGCTGCGGGATTTGCGCGCGTCGTGGGGTTCGGGCGTCGCGCGGGCGTGCGGCTCGATCTGGAGGACGAGGCGTCGGTGGCGGCGGCCGCGTCGTCGCTCGACGGACCGCCACTCCGGCTGGTGGTGGTGGCGACCGGACTGCTGCATGGCCCGGGAGTGCAGCCGGAGAAGACCTATCGGTCGCTCGACCCGTCCGTTCTGGCGACGCTGTTCCGCGTCAACACGATCGGGCCGGCGATGGTGGGAAAGCATTTCCTGCCGCGTGTGGCAGGAGAGGGTCGGGCGGTTTTCGCGGCGATCTCGGCGCGTGTGGGGAGCGTGTCGGATAACCGGCTGGGCGGCTGGCACGGCTATCGTGCGTCAAAGGCGGCGCTGAACATGATCGTGCGCAATTTCGCCATCGAGGTCGCGCGCGCAAGGCCGGAACTGGTGTGCGTGACGTTGCACCCGGGGACCGTGGCGACGGGGCTGAGCGCGCCGTTTGCGCGCGCATCGGTGATGACGGCGGCCGAAAGCGCGGAGCGTTTGCTGGGTGTGTTGGACGGGCTGGCGCCGGATCAGAGCGGGCGCTGCTGGGCGTATGACGGGACGGAGGTGTTGCCGTAGCGGGCATTCTGGCGCTGCGCGTGGAATCAGGCGGGTGTGTCAAGCGCTACTAACGATACGAGGTCAACCGGCCCATCTGTAACCAATCAGCAACAACTGAATGGTACACCGATGCGATGAGCGACATGCCTCAATGCGTGCCTGCGTGATCAGGAAGGAGCGGTTTCGCCTGGCGTCACTCTGCGCGCTGGTTGTGGCGGTCGTGGGTGTCGCATGTGTTCTGGTCTTGCTTGCCCGGACGACGACGGATCTGCGCTTGCAGATGAGCGCCGAGACGGAACGGGCGATCCGGGTGACCGAGCTTCGCGGGACCATCATGAGTTTGAACGGTCAGCTCGCGATGACGGCGCGGCTGGCGGTTCTGTCTGGCGACGGACGCTGGGCCGAACGTTATGACGAGCTGAGCGCCTCGCTCCAGACAGCGGTGGCCGGGGCGGTCGAGCTCGCGACGCCGCAGGTGCGGGCGGCCCTGCGGGACACGACGGACGAGGCATCGGTGGACCTGACCCGCATGGAGCGGGCGGCGATGGCGATGGGTGAAAGTGGGAAACCCAAGGAGGCTTTGGCGCTGCTTGACGGGCCGGAGTTCGGCTATCTTCGAGACAGCGCCGAAGCGGGCATGGAGGAGTTTGGGCAGGACCTGCGGATGCTGGCCGCCGACCGGAGCGCCAGCCTACGTGAGCGTGCCTGGACAGACAGGCTGCAGCTTTTGGTGAGCGCGCTGCTTGCGTGCGCGGCGGCGATTGCGTTGCTGGCCGGTTCGCGGGTCCGCGTGGTTTCGGCGCGTGCCGAGGCGGCAAGACGGACCGATCCTCTGACGGGCCTGCCTAACCGGCGGCAGTTGAAGGAAGAGCTGCGCGGGCTGCTTGGGCGCGAGACGGACAAGGTGGCGTTGCTGCTGCTCAATCTTGAGCGGTTCAAGCGGGTCAATGATCTGCATGGCTATCAGTCTGGCGATGCATTGCTGAACATGGTCGCCTTGCGGCTGCGATCGGTGGCCGGCAAGGAGAGCATTCTCGCGCGTCTGGGCGGCGACGAATTCGCGGTGGTGGTGCGAGTGGCTGGGTCGATGGAGCCAGAGGCCTCCGTCCAGCGCATGCTCGCAGCGATGCAGGAGCCGTTCGAGCTGCAAGATGGGACGGTGATCAGCGTGGCGGCACGGGCGGGTGCGGCGCTCGCCCAACCGGGAGAGGGCGCGGATGCGTTGCTCGGGCACGCGGACGTGGCGCTTCGGCACGCCAAGTCGGATCGTCAGGCGAGCAGCATCTACAACCCCTGGATGGATGCGGCCGTGAAGCGGCGGGCAGCGCTGGAAGCGGAGCTGCCGGGCGCGGTGGCGAACGGTGAGATCGTGCCGTATTTCCAGCCGCTGATCGGTCTGGCGGATGAGGCGATCATCGGCTTCGAGGTGCTGGCTCGCTGGACGCGCGTGACAGGCGAGCAGGTCTCACCGGTCGAATTCATCCCGCTGATCGAGGAGCTGGGCCTGATCGGCGTCATGAGCCAGAACCTGCTGGACCGGGTGTGCCGGGCGGCGGTGCACTGGCCGCCCGAGATGTTGGTGGCGTTCAACATTTCGCCGCTTCAGCTTCGCGATACGAGTTTGCCGTCTAGGATGTGTGCGGTGCTGCGCGAGGCGGGGCTGCCTCCGGGTCGTCTGGAAATCGAGATCACCGAGAGCGCACTGCTGGGTGATTTCGATGTTGCGCGCGAGGTGCTCGAAGACTTCAAGGCGTGCGGCGTGAGGCTTGCGCTCGATGATTTCGGGACCGGTTACTCGTCGTTGTTGCATCTGCAGAAACTGCCGTTCGACACGATCAAGATCGATGCGAGTTTCGTGGCGGCGATGCTGGACAACGAGGAGAGCCGTCAGATTGTGAGCGCGATCATTGGTCTCGCGCGCACGCTGGGACGAACCACGGTGGGCGAGGGTGTGGAGAACGCTGCCACTGCCGAGATGCTGCGCGCGATGGGGTGCGACATCGGGCAGGGATGGCGGTATGGGCGGCCCATGCCGCAGGCCGAAGCCGCCCGGTTGGTTGGGCGTCAAGTCGTGGAGGCCTGAGCGGACCGACGGGCGCGACGGAGGAGGTGGCGGCGTGGTGGGCCGTCCGGACAGGTCGGGATGGTCGAAATCACCGGCCGGGTCGCGGCGCAAGCCGATGTTCTCCGTCGCGCGAAAGGCGATCGCGAGGACGGAGAGAGCCACGATCTCGCGCAGCATCGGCGGGAGCGGCGAAGTTGGCGTCCGCCAGGCTCTGATCAGAGGCGCTGAGGGCGGACAGAACCGAATGGCGCCTGTCGCGGTGGGTTGATGGCGCAATCAGCCATTACTGGTGCGGTTTAACCAACGGCATGGTGGTGGTTCTCATCGGCGGCCCGGCCCGATCGGGGCGTTCCGCAAAGAAGCGCAGTGCGACCAAGGGGTTATCTGCACCGGATCATTTGGCATTGGTCATGCAACCACCGCCTTTGTCGGCCACGCAGCGGCTCGGCGCCTGAGCATTTCGGGGAGGTGGCTATGTCGGTAAGCGTAACGAGTAGCGTCCGTTCGCAGTATGGCCTCGCCGCCCTTTCGGCGGCCGCGCGGTTCTGGTTCGCGGTCATGGTGGCGGGTCAGCTGGTCTTCGCGACTGCGGTCGCCGCGTTTTACGGCCGCTCGGCCATCCGTGGCGATTTTGATGCGTGGAACAGGACGATGACGCATGGCTATGTCAGCGGCGAGCCGCTCGGCAATGCCGCCGTCGCGGTGCATCTCGCGGGCGCGGTCGTCATCATCCTGGGCGGCGCAATTCAACTGCTGCCAGGCCTACGCAAGCAAGCGCCGGCGGTGCATCGATGGAATGGTCGAGCGTATCTGGCGGCGGCCGTCGTAACGAGCGTCGCCGGTCTCATCATGATCTGGACCCGCGGCACGGTGGGCGACGTCGGCGCCCACCTCGGACAAAGCCTGGATGGCGTGCTTATCCTCGTATTTGCCGCCCTGGCCCTGCGCGCGGCATTGGCGCGCGATTTTCGCGCTCATGCACGATGGGCGATGCGCCTGTATTTGGTGGTCAGCGCGGCGCTCTTCATCCGGGCCGGACTGATCCTGGGCGTGCCGCTCCGTTTCTTCACGCTCATGTCTTTCGGTCAGTACCTCGTGCCGCTGGCGATGCTCGAGCTTTACTGGCGCGCGCGGGACGGCGGCGCCGTGTCGCGCACGGCGATGGCCGCCTGCCTTTCGGTCGTGACACTTGCTCTCAGCGTCGGACTTGCAGGGACGAGCGTCTTTCTGTGGTGGCCGCAGATCAGGCTTGCTTACACCAACGAGGTCTCGATCGCCGAGCCGCTGTCGAAGACGATCAGTACGAAGGGCGTCGATGAGGCGGTACGACAGTACCATGTCATCAGGACAACTGTTCCTG
Source organism: uncultured Acetobacteraceae bacterium (assembly GCA_964250835.1). Taxonomy (GTDB): domain Bacteria; phylum Pseudomonadota; class Alphaproteobacteria; order Acetobacterales; family Acetobacteraceae; genus CAXTPV01. The sequence continues at coordinate 4,284 of CAXUIA010000109.1, forward strand.
CCGGCTACGACTTCGAGGAGCAGGAACTCAACAGGCTCGGCTACACGCTGCTGCACGCTGGGCGAACGGCTGAGGCGATCCGGGTGTTCGAATTGAACGTCGAGGCCTATCCGCGATCGGGGAACGTCTACGACAGTTTGGCCGAAGCCTCCATGGACCACGGCGATCGATTGCTGGCGATCAAGTATTATCGTCAGTCGCTGGCAATCAATCCGAGTAATTCGAACGCGGTGCAGATGCTCAAGACCCTGCGTGCGCCGTGAACTCCTGGTGCAATCGGCATGGCGGCTGCATGCCACGCGAGCGTGACTGATGTGGGTGCTCGATGATGGTCCGTATGCTCGTTCTCCTGGCGACGCTCGTGGTTTCGCCGGCTTGGGCCGCCAAAACGGACCCACCGGACGCCAAGGGATTGGCGGCGCTGCTGCCGGCGGACGCGGTGACACATCACACGATGACGCTGAAGGGTCGGACGATCGGCTACACCGCGACCGCGGGAACGCTCACGCTGCGCGACGAGAAGGGCGAGCCGAGTGCAAAGATGTTCTATGTCGCCTACGTGGCCGATGGCGGTGACGCACGGCCGGTCAGTTTCTACTTCAACGGCGGGCCAGGAGCGGGGAGCGCCTATCTGCATCTCGGCGCGGCAGGCCCGGTCGCGCTGACGTTTCCAGCGGGTGATCCGGTGGACGGCGCTGGGGCGACGTTGGGGCCGAACCCGGATAGCTGGCTGGGTTTCACCGACATGGTGTTCATCGACGCGGTGGGCACGGGCTACTCGATCCCGCTTAAGCCGGAGGACGCGCCGAAGCAGTTCTGGGGCGTCAAACAGGATGCGGCTGCGTTTGCGAGCGCAATCCGGCTGTGGATCGACAAGAACAACCGCTCGGCGTCGGCCAAGTATCTGGTGGGCGAGAGTTACGGCGGGATCCGGTCGATCAAGGTCGCGCGTGCGCTGCAGGAAAGCCAGAACGTGATCCTCTCCGGGATCGTCATGATCTCGCCCGCGATCGAGCTCGATCTGCTCGGGGACGTCGCCAATCCCGTTTCGGATGCGATCGTGCTGCCGAGCTTTGCCGCATCGGCGCTCGAGCTGCAGCATCGCTTCGACGCTGGCTCGGTGGACGCTGCGTACCGCTACGCGTTTGGGGACTATCTTTCGGTGATCGCGGGACCGCCGATGACGCCGGATGCGGCGAACGCCTTCTACGCCAAGGTCGCGTCGGTGTCGGGGTTGCCCGAGACGGTGGTTGCGAAGGAGCGTGGTGCGATCAACCCGCAGGCGCACGATGTGCGCAGCCGGGGCGGACGCCTCTACACTCTTTACGACGATACGGTGTCCATCGCTGACCCGTTTCCGGAGGGCGAGGACAACGGGGACAGTCCCGATCCGACGCTGTCGGGGTTTGGTCGGGCGTATGGCAACGCCTTCGCGGGCTATGCGGCGTCACTGGGTTTCAGGACCGATCTGAAATATGATCTTCTTGATCGCGCTCCGGGGTCGGCGTGGGACTTCAAGGACGGGAACGATCTGATCGCGCGCGGCACGCCGGATCTGCGCAAACTGCTGGCGCTCAACCCGGCGCTGCACGTGCTGATCACCAACGGGTATTTCGACACGGTATGCCCGTTTGCCGGATCACGCTGGCTGGTGGAGCACCTGCCGGTGGGCCGGGACCGGATCAAGCTCGCGGTCTATAAGGGCGGGCACATGTTCTATACCGTGCCGGAGAGCCGGGCGGCTTTGGCGCGCGATGCGGCGGCGATGTATGGACGCTAGCCCGTTACGCGGCTTGGCTGTTGAAGGCTGCCAAGGCCGAGGCGGCGCCCTCCCGCAACGCCGCCACGTCGGTGAGCAACGTCACCCTGTCGAACCCCATTGCTGCAGCACGCCGCCCGTATGACCCCGACGCGCAAAACAGAGCGGCGCGCTTGCTCACCGCGTGCGCGGCTTCCACGACACGTGCGAAGGCGGCCAGGAGCACCGGTTCCTGCCGGTCCGAACCTGGCGGTAGTCCGAGAGCCAGTGCGAGGTCGTTCGGGCCCACAAACAGGCCGGTGATCCCTTCGACGGATGCGATCGCGTCGATCTGATCCAGCCCTTCGCGGGTCTCGATCATGGCCCACACTTCAAGGTGGGGCGGGTCGCCCCGTTCCTGGTGGTTGGCACGCAGCGACGCCAGGACCGGCCCGTAGCTTCGTGACCCATGCGGCGGATAGCGGCAGGCTCGCGCGAGCCTGGTCGCGTCGGTCGCCGTGCTGATCAAGGGCGCGATCACTCCATCGGCGCCGGCGTCCAGCGCCTTGCCGATCATCCCGGGCTCATTGGACACGGTGCGGACGATTCGGCGCGGACTTGCGTCGAGCGCCATCAAGGTCCGCACCATGGCGGCTTCGTCGAACAGGCCGTGCTGCATGTCGATCGTCAGGCTGTCGAAACCCGCGCGCGCGAAGGACAACGATGCGAACGGGTCCGGTATCGTCAGCCATCCGTTGGTTTCTGCCATTTCGGAACTCCTCAGGTGACGCCGGCACCAAGGCCGGGGGCAACGGGCGCGGCTGCGCGTGACTCGGCGGAGCCGTCAGTAGGCAATGGTCAAGTGCAAGGCATCCACAGTGCCGAGGCCTGTTGCGAGACTGTAGCCGGGCCTGGCGGCATAAGCTTGTGCGCCGGTCTGCAAGTTCGACGACAGGACACCGAAGCCTCCGGTCGCCGCGGCATTAATGCAGCAGTTGGCGTTCCCGCCTCGCACGGGACCGGATTGCTGTTGGCGGTGACGTTGTGAAAGACGCATGCGGCACCGGTCTGGTTGCCGAGCGAGGCGCTGCAGCTCACTCATTCGGTGCCCGAGGCGAGTTGCGCCGCCGCGACTTGGTAGAGACGCGGCGCGACGTTGCCGACCCGCACCGGCGCCGAAGCACCCTGCTGCTTCGCCAGCTACTGGTTCTCCAACAGCATGTTCCCGGCGAACGACGGTGTGGCGACGGAGGTTCCGCCGACCGCGTTCGCGACCAGGTCGTTGCCGTTCGATCGTCGCACGGCAGGCGGCCCTGCGCTGGATCCGAAAAACAGAACAGCGTGAACTGTCCCCAGAACCCGGAGGCGCGCGCGACCGCCGGCACGCCGTAGACGGCTACGTTCCGCCAGTCCGGCTTGGCAAAGACCGCCACGTGCCCGTCGCGCCATTCCGCCGGGCGAGACCTGCCGACCGGAGAGACGGCTTGGGAAAGAAGTTATGAAGCGTGATGCCCTCGATGACGGGCGTCAAAGCCGTGGGGATGTGCGGCTCGCTGGACATTGGCGAGGTGCGTCTCGCCTCCGTGCGACAGGCGGTGCGTCTCGGTGCCGAACGCGTCCTGGACCTGCCCCGCCGTCCCGGAGAAGCGGATCGTCATGCCGTCCGCCGAAGTGCCGCGGACGGCCAAGCCGTGTGACGCGAGCCAGC
>CAXUIA010000109.1:7739-8221 GCA_964250835.1 uncultured Acetobacteraceae bacterium
ATGTCGGACGGTGCCGGTCCGAAGGAGCGAACAGCTCGTCCGGCCGGACCCATCGCCGGTAGGCCGCGTTTCCCGGTTGGAGCTGGTGGCGACGAGCTGGTCGAGCGCTGCCTGCCGGGCTGGCGAGCGCTTCAGGATCAGCGTGAGCTGCAGCACCGTGCTGCCCGGCATCGTTCGGAGGTCTTGCGAGGCCGCGACCAGTGAATCGTGTCGACGACCGGCGCCGACGCGATTGGAGTGGCAGCCGGCGTGTCCGGAGCGGCGGCGAAGATCTGGGCCGGAGATCAGGATGACGTGTCGTTGTAGCAACGGCAACGGCTAGGAGGGGAGCGGGAGAGGACGGCGCTTTCGGGCGAGATCGGTCAGGCGGACCAGTCCGAGAGCTTGAGCCGCCGCGGCGTAGGCGAGCAGCCCGGCGAGGATCGTCAGCGCGAGGCCGGCGGCGGCGGTGGCGCCGTGGCCGTGGGTGAGCGGGTGGGGAA
>CAXUIA010000110.1:0-1161 GCA_964250835.1 uncultured Acetobacteraceae bacterium
CGCGACCCACGGGGGCTTCGGCGAGCAAATCGCGCGGACCGGTGACGGGAAATGCGGCAACGGGCGTGCCGCAGGCGAGGCTTTCGAGCATGACCAGGCCAAACGTATCAGTGACGGACGGAAAGACGAAGACGTCAGCACCGGCGTAGGAGGCGGAGAGTTCGGCGCCGTAGCGGGCGCCGGTGAAATGAACGTCGGGGAACTCGCGAGCGAGCGTGGCGCGCTGGGGACCATCCCCCACGACGACCTTCGAGCCTGGCAGATCGAGGGAAAGAAAGGCGCGGATATTCTTCTCGACCGCGACGCGGCCGATGCAGACGAAGATCGGGCGCGGCAGTCCTTCGTAGGGGTCGGCCGGATGCGGCCTGAAGAGGTCGATGTCGACGCCGCGTGACCAGGAGCGGATGTTGCGGTAGCCGCGACGGGTCAGTTCCTCGCTGAGGCTTTCGGTCGCGACCATGATGCCTTCGCCGGCATTGTGGAAGCGGCGGAGCCAAGCATAGCTCAGTGCGGCCGGGAAGCGGACGCGTGCCTGGACATATTCGGGGAAGCGGGTGTGGAAGGCGGTGCTGAACCGCCAGCCGCGTTTGATGGCGAGCGCGCGCGCGGCAAGTCCGAGCGGGCCCTCGGTTGCGATATGCAGTGCGTCGGGACGGAAGGTGTCGATGAGGCGCTTGAGCTTGCGTCCGGGCAGCACGGCGAGGCGGATGTCGGGGTAAGTTGGGCAAGGCACGGTGCGAAACTGGTCGGGGCCGATGACCTCGGCGGTGTGGCCTGCCTCGGTGAGCAGCCGCACGACCGTTCCCAGGGTCCGGACGACCCCATTGACCTGCGGATGCCAAGCGTCGGAGACGATGAGGACACGAAGGCTGCGAACACCGTTGGGACGGCCGAGGACGCGCTCGTGAAAACTGTCAGGCAGGTTCGGCCACCAATGCACCACGCGGTGCTGAAAACGAGAACTCGTTCAGAGCTGCCCACTCCAGCAGCTCGAAGCGACCGTCATGGTGCTCCACCAGCGCGGTGCAGCTTTCCACCCAATCACCATCATTCATATAGAGAATCCCGCGGACGTCACGCATTTCCGCATGGTGGATGTGTCCGCAGACGACGCCGTCGAAGCCGCGCTGACGCGCTTCGTCGGCCAACGCCGTCTCGAAC
>CAXUIA010000110.1:1171-6992 GCA_964250835.1 uncultured Acetobacteraceae bacterium
GAACCGGTCGATTGCCTTGACCGCCTCCTTGACCTGTCGCTTCAGCCAGGCGGAGAGCGACCAGTAGGAGTAGCCGAGCCGCCGCCGCATGGCGTTGAAGACCGTGTTGGCCGAGAGTGCAACGCCATAGGCCCAGTCGCCGAGATAGGCGAGAAACTTCGCGTAGCGAACGACGCTGTCGAACTCATCGCCGTGCATGATCAAGATACGCTTGCCGTCGGCGGTGACATGCTCGGCTTGGGCCCGGAGCTTGATGCCGCCGACCTCTAGCTCAAGGCCGAGCCAAGCGCGAAACATTTCGTCATGATTGCCGGGGATGTAGGTCACCGCGGTGCCGGCGCGGGCGTGGCTGAGGATCAGTCGCAGGACTTCGTCGTGGGCCGCATCCCAATGCCAGGATTTCTTGAGCTTCCAGCCGTCGATGATGTCGCCGACCAAATAAAGGTGTTCGCACGACATGCGGCGCAGAAAGTCGGCAAGGAAGTCACAGCGGGCGCCACGCGTCCCGAGATGAACGTCGGAGATGAACACGCTGCGAACACGCAGCGTCGCCGATGACGAGGCGTGGGTTAAGGAGGCTGCGGTGAGCAGCCCGGGCGGCGAGAGACTCGCGTTCATCAAACACGCTCGTTCCTTTGGCGGAGCGCTGATAGACAATTCCCGGGCAGCGCCACGTGAATCTTACATGACGTCTTTACCGTAGCGTTACACCTTTGGGGGACACGGTGTCTTCGACTTGTCACACGCGTTCTGGCCGCCAGTCCCCACATGTAGTCACCACGCCAGCGACTGGGGCCGAGAGGCGGGCCGGTGAGCGGCAGCAATATCAGGATAAACGCGTCGCCGCCGTGATCATTATCTACAATCCAGTTGCTGGGCGACGACGGATCATGGCGCTTTGGCGCGTGATCGACGTGTTGATCGCCAATGGACTGCAGCCGCGGATCGCAGAAACGCAATCTCCCGGCCATGCGACCGCGCTGGCGCGTGAAGCGGCGGACGCCGACGAGCGGATCGTGGTGGCCGCAGGCGGCGACGGAACGATTGCCGAAGTGGCGGCTGGCCTGCTGGGAAGCCGGTCATCGCTGGGTATCATCCCGCTGGGAACGGCAAATGTGTTGTCTCATGAATTGGGATTGCCTCACCACGCCAAAGCGCTGGCGGCGGCGCTGGCATTCGGACGCACGCGGACGCTGTGGCCCGGCGTGGCCGAGGGGATGAACGGTGAGAGGGTGTTCGTGCAGATGCTCGGCGTCGGGCTCGACGCGCAGGTGGTGCATCGTGTGAACCACCGGTTGAAGCGGGCCATTGGGCGGCAGGCTTATACATTGCAGACGTTGCGTGAGATTGGCCGTTATGACTACGAGCCGGTGCGCGTTCGCATCGACGGCATTGCGACCGAGGCCGCAAGCGTGGTGGTCAGCAAGGGCCGGTTCTACGGCGGGACCTACACGCTGGCGCCGTTGGCGCGATGCTCTGAGCCCGGGTTCTCGGTGGCGCTGTTCCGGCACAGTGGCGCGCGTGCGGCGATCGGGTACGGAGCGGCGCTGGTTCTTGATCGACTGGGCCGCGCGCACAGCTTGGAGCGGGTGCGAGCGCGGCGGATCGAGATCCAGGGCAAGATGCAGCCCGCACAGGCGGACGGCGATCCCGCAGGAATGACGCCGATTGCGATACGAGATGCGGATGTGGCGCTGCCGGTGGTGGTGCACTGAAAGGCCGTTTACCTCGACGGGAGGGTGTCGAGCGAGTTGATGACGGTCATCGGCGAACGAAGCTCCAGTATACCGATTGGCGGCCGGCGCGAAGCGCTTTGGCCTGGTAGCGGGTGGGCGGCCAGCCGGCGGGAACTTGAAATTCGTGGAGTCCGAGACTGAAATTCGGGTCGGCCGACATGACGGTTCTGACCCAGTCCTGGTAGGTCGGATCGTCGCTTGCGATGCGCCACTCGCCGCCCGGACGAAGCAGGCGCGCGAGGAGTTCTGCGTTGGCGCGGCTTACGAAACGACGCTTGGCATGGCGTGATTTCGGCCATGGATCGGGGAACATCAGGAAGACGGTTCCAAGACAACCGTCGGGCAAGGCATTGAGAAGCCGGCGTGCGTCGGCGTCCCAGAGCAGGAGGTTGCCGGGCAGGTCGGGGGCATCCTCCTGACCGACGGGCACGAGACTGGACAGCAGCGAGCAGATCCCGTTGGCGAACACTTCGGCTGCGATCAGTCCGTCGTGGGGGTGGGCGCGGGCGATCGCAAGGGCGTGTTCGCCGCTGCCGAACCCGATCTCAAAGCGGAGCGCGCGGACGGGACACTTGAAATTCGTGGTGGTCAGGTCCGCCCGGTCGAGCGGGAAACGGATCAACGGGAGGATTTCGGTGAGAAGGCGTTGCTGGCGGGCGCGCAGCGCGTGGCCGCGCTGGCGCCCGTAGAGCCTGTCGTGATGGTCCGCCTCCAGGGCTGGCCTTGAGCTCTCGTTATCGCCCGAACGCAGCCCGGAGCGGTTCGACAAGGTTTGTCCGCTCCCACGTGAAGTCATCGCGCTCATCGTCGGGTGCGCGGCCGAAATGCCCGTAGGCAGCCGATCGCGCGTAGATTGGACGGTTGAGCCGGAGGTGCTGGCGGATGCCGCGCGGCGTCAGGTCGAGAATGTCGCGCAGCATCCGCTCGAGCCGGTCCTCGTCGACGTCGTGGCCGGTGCCGTGCAAGTCGACATAGACTGAGAGCGGGTGGGCGATGCCGATCGCGTAGCTGATCTGGAGAGTGCACCGGTCGGCCAGCCCGCTGGCAACAACGTTCTTGGCCAGGTAGCGGCAGGCGTCGGGGGCGGTGGGGTCTCCGTTGGTGGTACCGTGGCGGTTCACGGCGCCGCGGCGGGGGGGGGGGGCGCCGCCATAGGTGTCGACGATGATCTTGCGCCCGGTGAGGCCGCAATCGCCGTCGGGACCGCCAACGACGAAGACGCCGGTTGGATTGACGTAGAGCTGATCGTCCGCGCACATCCAGCCGTCCGGCAGTGCCGAGCGGACGACGCGGCGGACGGCGTCCCGTATATCGGACTGCCGCGCGCTTTCGTCGTGCTGGGTTGAGACGACGACGCTTGTTGCGCGAACCGGCTTGCCATCCTGATAGGCGAGCGTGACCTGGCTTTTTGCGTCGGGCTGGAGCTTGACGGACCCGTCGAGGCGAAGCGCGCGGAGGTCTTGCAGGATGCGGTGGGCGTAGTGGATCGGCGCGGGCATCAGGCTTTGGGTCTCATTGGTCGCGTAACCGAACATGATGCCTTGGTCGCCGGCGCCTTCGTCCTTGTTGCCGGAAGCATCGACGCCGATGGCGATGTCAGGCGACTGCGCATGGAGGTGGCATTCGAAGCTGGTCGCGTCGCGCCAAGAGAAACCCTGCTGGTCGTAGCCGATGTCGCGAACGGCCTCGCGGACGAGAGGCTCGAGGCTTTCGATCACGTGAGATGGTCCGCGGACTTCGCCGGCGAGGATGATCCGGTTGGTGGTGACCATCGTCTCGCAGGCGACGCGCGCTTCGGGGTCGGCGGCAAGATAGGCGTCGAGCACGGTGTCGCTCAGCCGGTCGGCGACCTTGTCGGGATGCCCGTCGGAGACAGACTCCGACGTGAACAGATAGCTTCCCTTCTCGCGCATATCATTCCTCCTTGATCGCTCAGCCCTGGATCACGGGGGCGATCGGCGGGGGGCAGGTTGATTGGCGGAAAGCGATCCTTCGGTCAAGGTTCTGCAACGGAACTCAAAACGTCGTTCATGTTGTAAAGGCCTGCCGGTCTTCCGTGCAGCCAGAGGGCGGCGCGAAGGGCGCCCTCAGCGAAGACGCGGCGGTCAAACGCCTCGTGAGTGACGGTGATGCGCTCGCTGTCGGCGGTAAAGGAGACGGCGTGCTCACCCACAATCGCGCCGCCGCGCAGGACGGCAAAGCCGATGTCGCCAGGCCGGCGGGGAGCGGTTTCGCCGTCCCGGGTGCGTACAGCGTGATCGGCAAGGGCTTGACTGCGGCCGGCGGCTACGGTTCGACCAAGAGCAAGGGCGGTGCCTGAGGGTGCGTCGCGTTTGCCGCGATGATGCATCTCGAGGATCTCGACGTCATACTCGGCTGCCGGCAAAGCTTGGGCGAGCTGGCGCACAAGAATCGAAACCAGGGCGATCCCGGTCGAAAAGTTGGCTGCTTGCACGATGCCGATCCGTTCGGCGGCGACGGCCACCGCGGCTTGAGCGGATTGATCGAGACCGGTGGTGCCGAGCACCCACGGGATGCCGGCCTTGGCGAGGGCCAATGCGTGAACTTCGGCAACAGCCGGATGGGTGAAGTCGATGATAATATCGGAGGCGCTGGCGAGTTTGGCGATATCGCCCGTCCGGCCAATTCCACCCGAGAGCGTGTGGCCGCTCTCAGAGACTATGTGGCAGAGAAGTTTTCCGACCCGGCCGCTAACGCCGGCGATACCGATCTTCACGAGCGGTGCGGCGCGACCCGGGGAGATCGCGCCGCCGGCGCTCCATCCCGGATGCGGTTGGGGGGGAGCATCAGGGACGCCCCTAGTGTGCGTCTGTTGGACCGTGGTTTCAACGCAACAGTCAACATAACAAAGTCACACACGTAGATGTTATCCGGCGCTGCTATCGAAGAATGCGCGCATGCGGGCGAAGAAGCCCTCGCTTTCTGGGCTGCCGGTCGGATGACCGGTGGCCTCCTGCTCGAACTCCTCGAGCAGTTCACGCTGCCGCTTCGTCAGGTGGCGCGGGGTTTCGACCGCGACCTGGATGTACATGTCGCCGCGCGCCGCACTGCGCAGGATGGAGAAGCCTTTTCCGCGCAGGCGGAATTGCTCGCCGGATTGCGTGCCGGCGGGGATCTTCACACGGGTGCGCGAGCCGTCGATAACCGGGACCTCGACCTCGCCGCCGACCGCCGCCTGTGAGAGCCGGATAGGCACCCGGCAGAACATGTTGGCGCCCTCGCGTTGGAACAGTTCGTGTGGACGGATGGCTACGTGGACGTAAAGGTCGCCGGGCGGGGTGCCCTGCGGGCCGGCTTCGCCTTCGCCTGCCAGGCGTATGCGCGTTCCATCCTCGACGCCGGCCGGGATTTGGACAGACAGCTCACGTGACTTGGCGACCGTGCCGGCGCCCTTGCAGACGGTGCATGGGTTTCGGATGACACGGCCGGCGCCGCCACAGGTCGGGCATGCGCGTTCGACCAGGAAGAAGCCTTGCTGCGCCCGCACCTTGCCGGCGCCGCCGCAGGTCGGACATTTGTCGCCTTGGCGGTCTTTCGACTCCGAGCCGGTTCCAGCGCAGTGGTCGCAGGCGACCCGGGTCGGCACGTTGACCGGGAGCTTGATGCCGGTGAACGCGTCGGGCAGGTCGATTTCGACCTGCGTGCGGATGTCGGCGCCGGCACGCTGCGCGCCGCCGCGTCGGCCGCCCAGAGCGTCGCCGAACATCTGTTCGAAAATATCACCGAGGCCGCCGGCCTGGAACTCGAAGCCGCCGGAAGCGCCGCCCTGCTCGAAGGCGGCGTGGCCGTAACGGTCGTAGGCGGCGCGCTTGTTGTCGTCCTTGAGGATTTCGTAGGCTTCACCGGCTTCCTTGAAGCGGGCCTCGGCTGTCTTGTCGCCCGGATTGCGGTCCGGATGATATTGCATCGCGAGCTTGCGGTACGCTTTCTTCAGCTCTTCGGCGCTTGCCTCGCGGCTGACACCCAGGGTGGCGTAATAATCCTGTTTGGGCATCGATGTCTTCCGGTAGATAGAAGGGCGGGGGGGGTTGGCCCCGCGGCCCCCCCGGGGGGGGTGTGGCCCC
>CAXUIA010000110.1:7002-7579 GCA_964250835.1 uncultured Acetobacteraceae bacterium
GGCCTATGCCCCGGGAGCCCCGCCGGGGCTAGTTGCCCCAGACCCCAGTCCTTTAGTCACGGTGTCCAGAAGCGCAGTCTTTGGCGGGAGCCAGGGGCGGAGCCCCTGGCGTGCCTACGCTGACCGCTTCTTGTCTTCGACGTCCTCGAAGTCGGCGTCGACGACGTTTTCGGGGCCGCCTGCGGCTGCGGCGCCGGGGCTCGCCTGTTCGGACGCCCCCGCCTGGTAAACCGCCTGGCCGATCTTCATCGCGGCCTGGCTCAGGCGCTCGGTCGCCGACTTCAGGGCCTCGGCGTCACCGTCCATGTGGCTTCGGACCGCGGCGATTGCGGCTTCAGCCTCGGACTTGTCGGCGGCCGGGAGCTTGTCGCCGTGCTCGGTCAGGTTGCGCTCGACCTGGTGGATCATGGCTTCGGCCGAGTTGCGCGCCTCCACCTGCTCGCGACGCAGCTTATCGGAAGCCGCGTTGGCCTCGGCCTCGCGAACCATGCGCTCGATGTCGGTGTCAGACAGCCCGCCCGACGCCTGGATGCGGATCTGCTGCTCCTTGCCGGTCGCCTTGTCGCGCGCCTGCACG
>CAXUIA010000110.1:7589-8173 GCA_964250835.1 uncultured Acetobacteraceae bacterium
GGCGCCTTGTCCTTGGCCGAAACCGAGACGAGGCCGTTGGCGTCGATGTCGAACGTGACCTCGATCTGAGGCATGCCCCGCGGCGCGGGCGCGATCCCCTGAAGATCAAAGTTGCCGAGCAGCTTGTTGTCGGCCGCCATCTCCCGCTCACCCTGGAACACCTTGATAGTGACGGCGGACTGATTGTCGTCGGCGGTCGAGAAGGTCTGGCTCTTCTTCGTGGGGATGGTCGTGTTGCGATCGATCAGGCGAGTGAACACGCCGCCGAGCGTCTCTATGCCGAGCGAGAGCGGGGTCACGTCGAGCAGCAGCACGTCCTTGACGTCGCCCTTCAGGACGGCGCCTTGAACCGCTGCACCGATCGCCACGACCTCGTCGGGGTTTACGTTGCGGGCTGGCTCACGCCCGAAGAACTGTTTGACCGTCTCGATCACCTTGGGCATGCGCGTCATGCCGCCGACCAGGATCACGTCCTGGATGTCTCCGGCCGACACGCCGGCGTCCTTCAACGCGGCGCGGCATGGGCCGAGCGTGCGCTGGATGAGGTCGTCGACGAGGCTTTCGAGCTTGGCGCGGCTGAGCTT
>CAXUIA010000111.1:0-8065 GCA_964250835.1 uncultured Acetobacteraceae bacterium
GCCGAAAGGCCGTCGCCGAGACGGTCGGTCAGGCAGGCGCCCACAAGGCGGTCATCCGGACCGCGGAACTCGACCATAAAGGTGTCGATCGGCGTGTCCTCCACCATCGCGCGATAGTCGTAGAAGGTCATGCCGGCCATGTCGCCCTCGACGTGGCGGGCGGCCTGATAGCGCTGAAAGAGTGCGTACTGCTCGGTTGTGGCGTGGGCCGGGACTTCGAAGCCCTCGATATCGCCGTTGGCGCGTTCGCATTTGCGCAGCGTCCGGCCGGGCCGGAAGCGATCGACCGGGATACGTATCGGAACGCAGGCGTTGCAGCTCGGGCAGACCGGGGCGTAGGCGATGTTGTGGCTGCGGCGGAAGCCGGCGCGGGAAAGCCGGTCGTGGAGCTCGTCGGCGTCTGCGCCGGCGATCTCGGTGACGACCTTGCGTTCGGTTCGGCCGGCGACATACGGGCAGGGAAGCGGGGCGGTGGTGTAGAAGAATTGCGGGCGGCGCGGTCCGTTGTAGCTCATGGCATGCTCACGCGAAGGGCCGTCCTGACCTGCTGGGCATCGTCCAGATCCCGGTTCTTGGGGCAACGGCGCGCGCACGTGCGATGACGACGCCAGCGGCTAGGTCATGCAGCGTCCGGTGGCGGACCGTAACGAGAGCGATCAGGACCCAGAACACGCCGGCGGCGATGGTCACGAACAGGCCAAGCGTCCAGATGAGCGACTGCACCCCGGTTGGCGGCAGCAGATCGTCGTCGCTTCGCACCACCAGGCCCATCGCCTGCTGGCCGGGGGTGGCGCTCCGGGCGGCGACGAAGCCGGCCGTGTAGAGAAAGGGCACCAGCGGCAGCAGACCGAGGAGGGGCAGACCGAGCCCGAGTGTGGCAATGCCGAACGCGATCAGGATGATCTTGAGGGTGACGAGCAGGACCGAGACGACAATGATGTCGAGGAGCCACGCGAACACGCGACGGGTCATGACACCTTCGGTCAGCCACTCGTCGTGCGCGGCGTCGATCATCGTGGTCCGTCTTGCTCCCGGAATGCTCGGCCGTCCATCCTAGCTTAGTCTGGGGTCGACGGACCAAGGATTTCGTATGCCCGCGCGGTGACACAAGATGGGCCGGCTGGTAGAAACGGCGTCCACCTGCCGATGGTCGTCTCTTGTCATCCACCTCGATCCGCCCTGCCCCGCTTCGACGAGACGACGCAACGCGCCAGCATCTGGCGCTGATGCGCCATTCCTGCGCGCACCTGCTTGCGGCGGCGGTGCAGGATTTGTGGCCCGAGGCGCGGTTCGGTGTCGGGCCCGCGACGGATCAGGGGTTTCTACTACGATATCCTGTTTCCGGCTCCGATCAGCGAAGCTGATTTTCCGCGGATCGAGGCGCGCATGCGCCAGATCCGGGCTGAGGATACGGCGTTTCGTCGGAACGAGATCGGGATCGCGGAGGCGACCGCGTTCATGAAATCCACCAACCAGGACTTCAAGGTCGAGCTTCTCGAACTGCTTCGCACCCGCGGCAGCACTGCGGTGGCGAAGGAAACGGGTGATGCGAGCGCGGCGGCGGACGCGTCGGGGGTCGATACGGTGTCGTTTTATACTGTGAGCGACTTCGTCGATCTGTGCCGCGGGCCGCACGTGGAGCATACGACGGAGATCGGCGCGTTCAAGCTGACGTCGATCGCGGGTGCGTACTGGCGCGGCGATGAGCGCAACCCGCAGATGCAGCGCATCTACGGGCTTTGCTTCGACACCGACGCCGAGGTCGAGCAGGAGCTCTGGCGGCAGGAGCAGATGCGCCAGCGCGACCATCGCAAGCTTGGCCGCGAACTCGACATCTTCGCGTTTTCCAACGAGGGCGGGATCGGGCTGCCGCTGTGGCTGCCGAACGGTGCGACGCTGCGGCGCGAACTCGAGCAGCTGGCACGCGAGTATGAGAACCGTTACGGCTACCAGCAGATCATCACGCCGGAGATCGCGCGCGGCGCGCTCTATCACCAGTCGGGGCACCTGCCCTACTACGCGGACGACATGTATCCGCCGATGAAGCTGGAGGAAGAAGAATTCTATCTCCGGCCGATGAACTGTCCTCATCACCACCATGTCTTCCTGGCGCGGCCGCACTCCTACCGCGAGATGCCGGTCCGGCTGGCGGAGTACGGCAAGGTGTTCCGCTACGAGGCGCATGGCGCGCTGTCGGGATTGATGCGCACGCGCGGGTTCTGCCAGAACGATGCTCATATCTACTGCACCTTCGACCAGGCGAAGGACGAGTTCATCCGGGTGATGAACCTGCATGCGGATTACTACCGGCTGTTCGACATCGAAGATTTTTACATGCGGCTTTCGCTGCCGGATCTGAACAAGCTCGAAAAGTATGTCGACGAGCCGGTGAAGTGGCGGGCGGCGTTGGAGATCATTCGGGCCGCTGCCGCCGAGGGCGGGTTTCCGTGCATCGAGGCGGAGGGTGAGGCGGCTTTCTACGGACCGAAGATCGACTTCATGATCAGGAGCGCGATCGGGACCGAGTATGCGATCTCGACCAACCAGCTCGACTTTCTGGCGACCTCGCGGTTCGGGCTGCATTACCGGGCGGCGGACGGATCCGACCAGCCGGTGTATGTGATCCATCGCGCGCCGCTTGGCAGTCATGAGCGGTTCGTGGGATTTCTGTTGGAGCACTATGCCGGCAACTTCCCGACCTGGATTGCGCCCACTCAGGTGATGATCGTGCCGATTGCGGACCGGCACCTTGATTACGCGGAACGGCTGAAGTCGGAACTCACCGGCTCCGATGTGCGAACCGCGACATTCGGGCTGCGCGTGGGGGTCGACGCATCTTCGGAGCGGATGCAGAAGAAAATCCGCAACGCGCAGGCAATGAAGATCCCAACCGTGCTGGTGGTTGGCGACCGGGAGGCGGAAAGCGGGACGGCTGCCGTCAGGCTTCGCGGCGGACGCGATCTCGGCACGATGACGGTCGCCGCAATTTTGGACCGGCTGCGGACTGAAGTGACGTCGCGGCGTGACCTGCCGATGGATGATGTGCCGGCTTGATCGTTCATAGCCGGAGCCCGCTGAACGCGGAGCCGACGCTTGATCGGCTTTGCGGTTCGTTCGTGACGGCGGCTGATGATTTCTACATCCGAAGTCACGGCGACACGCCAATGATCGTTGAAGCACGGCATCGGCTGGTGGTGGACGGCGCGGTCGGTCGGGCACTTGAGTTGACGATGGCGGAATTGCGTACTGTCGCACCCGAGCGCCACGTGATGGCGGTGCTGCAATGCGCCGGCAATCGCCGGTCCGAGCTGCAGGAGGTGGCGCCGACCTCCGGCAACGGGTGGCGGCCGGGCGCGATCGGCCATGCGCGTTGGACCGGGGTGCCACTTGCCGCCGTGCTGGCGCTCGCGCAGGCGGATGCAGGCTGCGGCCATGTCGCGTTCGAGTCGATGGATTGCTCGCACGAGACCGGGCAGCCGTTCGGCGTGTCGATCGGCATGGGCAAGGCGCTGAGCGCCGATGTGCTGCTCGCCTGGGCGATGAACGGCGAGGATTTGCGGCCGGAGCACGGCGCGCCGGTGCGGCTGGTGGTTCCGGGCTACGCCGGCGTGCGCAGTCCCAAATGGCTGCGCCGGATCACGGTGCAGGACCAGCCATCGAACAACCCGATGCAGGCGCGCGACTACCGCCTGGTGCCGCCCGACGCAACCGAGGCAACGGTGGACTGGGAGCGGGCGATCGTGATCGACGAGATGCCGGTCAACGCGGCGATCTGCAGTCCGGCGCGCGATGGGAGCGTGCCGGCCGGGCGGGTTGCGGTGCGCGGATATGCGACCGCGTCGGCACGAACGATCACGCGGGTGGACGTGTCGGCGGATGGCGGCCGCACCTGGCGGCAGGCAGAGTTACGGTCGAGCTCGTCGGTTTGGAGCTGGACGCTCTGGTCGTGCACGCTTGATCTGCCGCCCGGTTTGCACGAGCTGGCAGTGCGCGCATGGGACAGTGCCGGGCAGACGCAGCCTGCACGCACGGATGACCTGTGGAACTTCAAAGGTTATCTCTGCAACGCTTGGCACCGAGTGGTGGTGGAGGCGCGTTGATCACGGCATTGCTCGTGACGCTCGGCGGGGCGCTCGGCACACTTGCGCGCTATCTTCTCACGGTCGCGACGACGCCAATCAGTCAGCACGTTCCGTGGGGGACGATTGGGATCAACGTTTCGGGCTCGTTCCTGATCGGGTTCTGGGCGACATTGACGATGGCAAACGGGCGCCTGCCGTTGTCGGAGGACGCACGCTTGTTCGTGACGGCCGGGTTTTGCGGGGGTTTCACGACGTTCTCGGCATTCAGCCTGCAGACGCTGGAACTGATCCGGATGGGCGGGTTCGGGCGCGCGGCGGCAAACGTGGCTGTCTCCGTGCTGGCCTGCCTGAGTGCGGTAGCGGCGGGGCAGATGGCGGCTCGGTGAGTGCCAAGGGCTCGCCCCCTGTGCAGAGCCGCGTTCACTTGCGCCGGCATGGCGGGTCATGCCGGCGACAAGAGTGACGCCTGGCGTGGTGCAGTCGATGGCGACGCGCACCGGGATACAGGCCGCAGAACGATGTGTGCAGGTCCGGCCTACCTCCCGAGCAACCGCGCCGCCTCGACGGCGAAATAGGTCAGCACTCCATTCGCCCCTGCCCGCTTGAAGCACAGCAGCGCCTCCAAGATCGCGCGGTCCCGATCAAGCCAGCCGCGTTCGGCGGCGCCGGCGATCATCGAATACTCGCCGGAGACCTGATAGGCGAAGGTGGGTGCGGCGAAGCGTTCGCGCACCCGGCGCACGACATCAAGATAGGGCATGCCGGGCTTGACCATGACCATGTCCGCGCCTTCGAGAAGGTCGAGCTCGACTTCGCGCAGGGCCTCGTCGGTGTTGGCGGGATCCATCTGGTAGGTTTTCTTGTCGCCCTTGAGCATGCTGCCCGAGCCGACCGCCTCGCGGAACGGACCGTAGAAGGCAGACGCGTATTTGGCGGCGTAGCTCATGATCCGGGTGTCGGTGTGGCCGGCGGCGTCGAGGGCGGTTCGGATGGCGCCGATACGGCCGTCCATCATGTCTGACGGTGCGACGATGTCGATGCCGGCTTCGGTCTGGTTGAGGGCCTGGCGGACGAGCGCTTCGACGGAAGGGTCGTTGGCGATGCGGCCGTCACGGATGACGCCGTCATGGCCGTGATCGGTGTAGGGGTCGAGGGCGACGTCGCCGACGAGTGCGATGTCGGGGTATTCGCGCTTGAGCAGGCGGGCGGCGCGGCAGATCAGGTTTTCAGGATTTGCGGACTCGGTGCCTTCGGGGTCGCGTCTGTCAGGTGATGTCGCGGGGAAAAGGGCGATGGCGGGGATGCGCAGGCGGGCGGCGTCGGCCACGTGGGCGACGAGCCGGTCGACGCTGACACGGGTGACGCCGGGCATCGCGGTGACGGGCTGCTCGACGCGGGTGCCTTCGGCGATGAAGACGGGCCAGATCAGGTCGTCGACGGAGAGGCGGTTTTCAGCGACCAGGCGGCGCGTGGCGTCGTCGTAGCGGTTGCGACGGAGCCGGGTGACTGGATAGCGGCCGACGGTCACCCTCAGACGTCCCAGACACGGCGCGCGTGATGACGGCCATAGAGGAAGTAGAGAACGAGCCCGACCGCCATCCAGACCGCGAGACGGATCCATGTCAGGACGTCGAGCGACACCATCATGGAAAAGCAGGCAACGATGCCGAGGATGGGGATCAACGGGCTCAGTGGGGTGCGGAACGCGCGCGTGATGCCGGGCTGCGAGCGCCGGAGCAGCATGACGCCGCCGCAGACGATGCAGAAGGCGAGCAGGGTGCCGATGGAGGTCATCTCGCCGAGGGTGCTGATCGGGAGCAGGCCGGCGAGCGCACCTGCGAGTACCATGAAAAGCGCGTTGCAGCGCCAGGGCGTGCGCCAGACCGAGTGCACGTCGGAGAAGAACTTGGGCAGCAGCCCGTCCTTGGACATGGCGTAGAAGACGCGGCTCTGGCCGAGCAGCAGGACGAGGATGACGGAGGTGTAGCCGAGGAGGATCCCGATTTTCACGGCGTAGCGAAGCCAGTGGTAGGGGGTCGCGTTGATCGCGGTCGCGACCGGGGCGGCGTCGCCCACCATGTCGCGGTAGTTCACGATGCCGGTCAGCACGAGCGAGAACAGCACGTAGAGCACCGTGCAGATGGCGAGGCTGCCGAGTATGCCGATCGGCATGTCGCGCTGCGGATTGCGGGTTTCCTGGGCGGCGGTCGAGACGGCGTCGAAGCCGATATAGGCGAAGAAGATGACGCCGGCGGCGCGCATCACGCCCGAGAAGCCGAAATGGCCAAAGGTGCCGGTGTTGGGTGGGATGAACGGAGAGAAGTTGGCGGTGCGCACGTAGGCGGCGCCGAAGCCGATCACGGCGAGCACGATGCTGACCTTGATAACGACGATGACGTTGTTGACGCGCGAGCTTTCAGTGATGCCGCGGATGAGCAGAAGGCTGATCATCACGATGACGAAGATCGCCGGGAGATTGATCAGGCCGGTGCTCACCGTCCCATCAGCGAGCTTCACCGGCTCGAACGGGGCGGCGATTAGGCGCGGCGGGAGCGCGACGCCGAAGTCGAGCAGCAGCGAGTTGAGGTAGCGTGACCAGCTCGTCGCGACGGTGGCGGCGCCCACCGCGTATTCGAGCACAAGATCCCAGCCGATGATCCAGGCGACGAGCTCGCCCATGGTGGCATAGGCGTAGGTGTAGGCGCTGCCGGCGACCGGGATCATGCTGGAGAGTTCGCTGTAGCAAAGGCCGGCGAAGCAGCAGCCGAAGGCGGCGATGACGTAGCTGAGGGTGACGGCCGGCCCGGCATACTGCGCGGCGGCGATGCCGGTGAGCGAAAACAGGCCGGCGCCGATGATGCAGCCGATGCCGAGTGCGACCACGCCGAACGGACCCAGCGTGCGCTTGAGGTCGTTGGACCGGCTGGTGGCAATCAGCGACTCGATTGGCTTGCGCCGCATCAGCGGGCCGGGCGCCGCTAGGTCTGACATCGTTCGTTTCCCCCTGACGATCGCCGTTCAGACTGTTCACACCAAACGGGCGCGCGGCGCAATGTGACGCGGCTTGCCTGGTGCGGCGTTCCGGACCAGCTACTGTCTTGGACGGTTGCGGAAGGAATGGTGATGAACGAGGTGACGACGGGTGTGAGCCCGCAACGGTTCTTCGCGGCGCCGCTCGCCGAGACGGATCCGGAGCTCGCGGACGCGATCCGGGCCGAGCTTCACCGGCAGCAGGACGGGATCGAGCTGATCGCGAGCGAGAACATCGTCTCGGCGGCGGTCCTGGAGGTGCAAGGGTCGGTGCTGACCAACAAGTATGCCGAAGGGTATCCGGGGCGCCGCTATTACGGGGGCTGCGCGGAGGTCGATCGTGCGGAGTTGCTGGCGATCGACCGGGCGCGGCGGCTGTTTGGCGCAGGCTTCGCCAACGTGCAGCCGCATTCGGGTGCGCAGGCCAACCAGGCGGTGTTCCTGGCCCTGCTGCAGCCGGGCGACACGACGCTCGGAATGTCGCTGGCCGCCGGCGGGCATCTGACGCATGGCGCGGCGCCTAATCTGTCGGGCAAGTGGTTCCGGGCGATCCAGTATGGGGTGCGCCGCGACGACGGGCTGCTCGACTATGAGGAGCTCGAACGTCTCGCGCGCGCCGAGCGTCCGAAGCTGATCATCGCCGGCGGGTCGGCCTATCCGCGGATCATCGACTTCGCGCGGATCCGGGCGGTCGCCGACGAGGTGGGCGCGCTGATGCTGGTCGATATGGCGCATTTCGCGGGGCTGGTGGCGGCGGGTCTGTATCCCAACCCGCTCGACCATGCGCACGTGGTGACGACGACGACGCACAAGACGCTGCGCGGGCCGCGTGGCGGGATGATCCTGACCAACGATGAGGATCTGGCCAAGCGGATCAACTCGGCGGTGTTCCCGGGGCTGCAGGGCGGACCGCTGATGCATGTGATCGCGGGCAAGGCGGCCGCGTTCGGGGA
>CAXUIA010000112.1:0-8028 GCA_964250835.1 uncultured Acetobacteraceae bacterium
CGACGATCTTGAGACGGACGGGGCGGCCGTTGGCGGTGACCTCGGTGGCGTGGCGGACAAGCGCCCGGGCTTCGGTGTGCTGGATGCGCAGGCCGATCGTGGTGGTCTCGCGGAAACACAGATCGACGACCTCGTCGGTGCGGGTATTGTCGGCGAGAACCTGGAGCTGGACGGCGAAACGGCCCTTTTTGCCGATGGCGGGGATCTGGACGACGTCGTGCACGGCTGCGTGGGCGCGGATGCGCTCGATGCCGGAAGCGAGGTCCTCGCCCGACTGGTCGTCGACCTCGAAGGCGATGACGGCGAGAGTGCGGTGCGGGACATGGGTGTCGAACTGTGTGGTCTCGAAAAGGGTCGCGCGCAGGCAGTTGCTGATGCCGGGGAGCCGGCGCGTGCCGAAACCGTATCCGCTGGCGACGAGGCGCTGCTGAGTCCGAGATCTCGGGGTGGGAGCGAGATGGCGGAGGATGGCGGCACCCGTGGGGGTGATGCGCTCGCCTGCGATGCCGTCGTCGATGGTCTCAAACCCTCGGAGGAGCAGTGCGGTCGCGGGAGCCGGGACCGGCATGATGCCGTGCGCGGTCTCCACGCGGCCGCTGCCCAGGGGGAGCGGAGCGATGCTGACCGAGGTGGGGGCGAGGCGGGTGATGAGAATGGCTGCGGCGACGATGTCGGCGATCGAGTCGACGGCGCCTACCTCGTGGAAGGCAACTTCGTCCGGCGTGGTGCCGTGGATCTGGGCTTCGGCGTCGGCGAGGTGCTGGAAGATGGCGATCGCGTGACTGCGGGTGGGACCGTCAAGCGTGTCGCTCAGGCGGGCCCGGATGTCTGACCAGTGGGTGTGGTGATGGTGATGGTGATGGTGATGGTGCGCGTCTTCGACCGTGAAGCGTAGGCCGGTCAGCGTGCCGTCATTGTGGGCGGCGGTGTTGCAGGCGACGCCGGCGGCGGTTGAGACGGCGCGCTGGATGTCGGCCAGCGCGTCAGGGACGGCGTGGAGGAGGGAGGCGGCAAACATGTCTCCCGAGACGCCACCGAGCGGATCGAGGTGGAGATGCACTAGCGAGCGAACGCGATCAGGTCTTCGGCGGCGCGGACACGATCGGTGTAGAGCAGGCCGTGCGGCGAGCCGTCGTATTCAATAAGCCGCGCGTGCGGGACGAGCTTGGCGGCGGCGCGGCCGGAGATGTCGATCGGCACGGTCTCGTCGCTGGTGCCGTGGATAATCAGCGTCGGGATCGTGATCCGGGAAAGGTCGTTGCGGAAGTCGGTGCGACCGAAGGCGTTGACGCACTCGGTGGTGGCGCGCGGGGAAGCCATCATCGCCATCATCATGAAGTGCTGCAGGATGGGTTCCGGCACCGCGGGACGGCCGAGCAGAGTGTGGCCGTAGAACATTTTGACGAAGCTCGTGAAGAAGCTGGGGCGATCGTCGCGCAGACTGTCGATCATGCCGTCGAAGACCGACGCGGGGGCGCCTTCGTGGTCGGGCGTTTTGAGCAGGAAGGGGGTGACGGCGGCGAGCAAAGCGATCTTGGCGACGCGCGGATTGCCGGTGCCGGCGACGCGTGCGACCTCGCCGCCGGCCATGGAGAAGCCGGCGAGGACGACGTCGTTGAGGTCGAGCTGGTCGAGCAGAGAAACGACGTCGGACGCGAACGTGTCGTAATCGTAGCCGGTCCAGGGCTGGCCGGAGCGGCCGAAGCCGCGGCGGTCCGGAGCGACAACGCGGAAGCCGGCTTCGGCAAGGCGGACGCTCTGATATTCCCAACTGTCGGCGTTCAGCGGCCAGCCATGCAGGAGGACAACCGGACGGCCGGTGCCCCAATCATGGTAGAAGAGCGGCGTGCCGTCGGCCGCGTGCGCGTAGGGCATGTCAGGACTCGCCGCGGGTCTTGGCGTCCTCTTCCATGTCTTCGACGACCTCCTTGGGGGCGGAGGGGTCGAGCGACTTGGCCTGCTCGATCAGCTTGTCGGCTTCCTTCTCGTTGCCCTCGTTAAGTTTCTCGAGAGCCTTCTCCGTCAGGTCGATCGCTTTCTCGTGGGTTTCGTCGGTCATTGCTTATCTCCCTGCGCGTGGAGGGAGACGCTCCGGTGCCGATGCGGTTCCTTCAGCGCAGCGCGGGGGCTGCGGCGTTCATGTGGGCGGCGAGCCAGTCGACCCAGCGCTGCTCGACGTCGATCTGGCGGATCGGGTCGGACGGGAAATGGCCGCCAACCGGGTAGGCGTAAAACTCGGTCTCGACGTGGTTGTCGCGGAGCGCGCGGTAAAGGCCATAGGACTGGGTGATCGGAACCCGGTAGTCGCCCACGTCGGACATGACGAGGGTGGGCGTGCGGATGTGAGAAAAAGCGCGGTCCGGGGATTGGACGTCGTAGCGGTCATGTCCCTGGCCGACCCAGGGGGAACCGGGCACTTGGAAGGATGTCGTGATGTTGCTGTCCGACAGGTCGTACATGTCGGTCCAGTCGGTGACGGCAGCTCCGGCGACGGCTGCCTGCCAGAACGGAT
Source organism: uncultured Acetobacteraceae bacterium (assembly GCA_964250835.1). Taxonomy (GTDB): domain Bacteria; phylum Pseudomonadota; class Alphaproteobacteria; order Acetobacterales; family Acetobacteraceae; genus CAXTPV01. Next base: position 2,513 of record CAXUIA010000112.1, read on the forward strand.
AGTGGCCGAGGAGCCAGGCCGTCATGAAGCCGCCGTAGGACCAGCCGGAGACGGCCATGTGGGTGCGGTCGGCGAGGCCGCGATCCGTGAGCGACTTCACGCCCGCCATGACGTCCTCGCCTGGGCCTTGGCCGGCGTCATCGTAGATGGCGGCGTAGAAGGCGTTGTCCTCGTTGTCGCTGCCTCGATAGTTGGGCTCGAAGACGAGCCAGCCATGTGCCGCGAGGGCTTGGCTGAGGATGTTCAGGCGATCGCGTGAGGCTGAGTTGGGGCCGCCATGGATGACGAGGACAAGCGGAAGCGCGTGGCCTCCGGTTTCGTGCGGTGGATGGGTGAGAACGCCGTCGAGCGGGCGACCGGTCGGGCCGGTCCAGGTGACGGTCTCGCTGCGTCCGAGCTCGGCTTGCGCGAAGGACGGGTTTTCGTCCGTCAAAGCTTCCGGGGCATGACCCGGTTTGACGAGGTAGAGCTCGTAAGGATCGGTTTTGGTCTGGCCGATCAACGCGATCTGGCCATCATGGCCAACCTCCGCGTCGATCCAGAAGGTGTTGGTGGGCATGACGCCGCCAAGGTCGAGGCGTTTGGCCTGGCCGCCGTCAGTCGGCTGAAGCCAGAGACCGACGGATGTTGCGTCGGTTGCGCCGACCAGGAGGGTTTTGCCGTCCGGCATCCACCACGTGCCGTAGATGTTCTTGTCGAGAGCCTGGGTGATGTCGCGGCGCGGGCCGCCGTTGACGGGGGCGAGCAGGACGTCCTGGTAATTCCAGGCTTTGCCGTCGCGGTCGCGCCAAAACGCAATGGTGGCGCCGTCCGGGGAGAAGTTTGGGAAGCCCTCAAGGGTGGTCTGGCCGGTGAGGTCGCGCAGATGGCCGGTTGCGACGTCGAGGATTTGGATGCGCGATTGCGGCTCATCGCCGGTCGATGGTGTCGCCTGGCGGACGAGAGCGATCGATTTGCCGTCCGGCGAGAACTGGAGCGGTGAGGACGGCGGCCCTGGCGGGAGACTGACGGGGAGCGACCACGCGCCCTCGGTGAGGCGCTTGAGGTCGCCGCCGCCGGCAGGCACCAGCCAGACATGCGAGGGACGGGGCTTTTCATCGGTCAGGTAGTTGTCGTCGCCGACGGCGAAACCGGTGCGGAACTTGTCCTCGCCACGACGTTCGGGTGCGGCATCGGTGATGGCGACCGCGAAGCTGTTGCCGTCCGGGCTCCAGGCGAACTGGTCGATGCCGTCGGGAGCGTGGGTCACGGCGAGCGCGTCGCCGCCTGCCATCGGAAGGACGTAAAGCTGGAGCTTGCCGTGGTCATCGGGGGCGGTGAAGAACACGCGGTCCCCCTTGGGCGACCAGCGCGGGGCGCCGGCGTGGTGGCGGTCAAGGGTGAGCGGCCGGAGTTTGCGGCTCGCGATGTCGACGAGGACGATCTCCGTGCGGAACTGGTCGTCGGCGAGGTCGGCGCGCTGTTCGACGAGCGCCACGGACTTGCCGTCGGGGGAGATCTCGGGGTCGGACAGCTTCACCACGCGCGAGAGGTCGTGGACGGTGAGGGTAGCGGCTTGCGCGGTGGTGGCGAGCAGGAAGAGGGCGGCGGCGAGACGCATGGGCGTGTCCTGCGTGCGGGTCTGAGGGTGCTGTTCCCGGCTTGGTTCGGGGCGGCAACCGACTTTCTGTCATAACGACGCAGTTATCCAGTGGCGGCGCGCGCAAGACGGCGCGCGAGTTCTTCAAAGCCGGCGTGATCGAGACGTGCGAAGCCGATGCGGAGCCCCGGCGCCGTTTGTCCGTCGATCGTGAACTGTTCCGCCGGGATGAGAGTGAGCCCGACCGAGGCGGCTGCGGTGTGGAGCCGGGCGGGATCGAGTGATGGGTGCAGCCGTCCCCAAAGGGCGAGGCCTCCGGCGGGCGGGGTGAACTCGATGCGGCCGGCGAGATGATCGCGGAGACACTCGACGGCGTGCGGACATGGGCGCGGACAGCGCCGTCACGCATGAGCGAGGCGACAGCGCGCTCGGTGACCGGGTCGCCCTGGCGATCGATGGTCATGATCTCGTGCGCGGCACGTTCGATCAAGTCGGGAGTGCCGGCGATGTAGCCGAGCCGCAGACTGGGCGAGATCAGCTTGGAGAACGAGCCGACATAGGCCACGCGGCCGTCGCGGTCGCCGCCAATCACCGGCAGCAGGGGCCGGCCTTCAAAGTGGAACTCGTGGTCGTAGTCGTCCTCGAGGATGATGAAGCCGAACTGGGCGGCCAACGCGAGGAGGCGCATGCGCCGTTCGGGACGCATCGACACCGTGGTCGGATACTGGTGGTGGGGCGTGATGTAGACGACGCGGACGCGACGTTTGCGGCAGAGCGCCTCGAGTTGCTCGAGGTCGATGCCGTGTTCGTCGAGAGCGACGGTGGCGGGCTCGGCGCCGACGGCGCGCGCCATGTCGCGGACCGGTCCATAACTCAGTCGTTCGAGGGCGACCGTGTCGCCGCGGCCGGCGAAGATGCGGAGGATGAGGGCAATGGCCATGTGGCTGCCCCGGGTGAGGCAGATGTGTTCGGCGCCGCAGAAGACGCCGCGCTCCAGGGTGAGCATCGAGGCGATTTCAGCGCGCAGGCTCCCGTCGCCGCGCGGGTCTCCGTAACCGAGGTCGTTGGCGGCGGCGCCGAGTGCCAGCGCCCTGGATCGGGCACGCGCCAACAGGGCATGCGGCAACAGCCGGTCGTCGGGCAGGCCGTCATCGATGGCGATTGTTCCGGGTATCGGCATGATGAGGTTGATTGCCGGCGCGCCGCGAAACGGGGTGGCGGATGCTCTTGCGATGCAGGGGGCAGAGGGCGCTGTCTCGAGCGCGCGCGGGACGGGGAGAGCGAAAGCGACGAAGGTGCCGCGTTGCGGCTGCGAAACGATCCAGCCTTGTGAGGCGAGCTCGTCATAGGCCTCGATCGCCGTCTTGCGGCTGATGCCGAGCTGGCCGGCGAGAACGCGGGTGCCGGGAAGGACGGAGCCGGGTGCGATCCGGCCGCTGTTGATGTCGTCGACGAGCAGACGGACAAGCTGCTCGCCGAGTGCTGTGTGGCTCGAGCGATCGAGGACGAGCTTGAGTTCCCAGTTCCTCAGGGCGCGCATGCGTGGTGGACTGGACTCCCGTCAATTGCGGAACTGGATGTTCCAACGGAACCACTTTGCTCGATAACGTAACCCCGAGGAGATAATTCGGCAGGTAGACCGAAGCTGGCGGCGGCGATCACCGAGGCAACGGAGTGACGCCATGTATACTGTCGCACTGAGGCGGAATTGCCTCGGATTTTTTGAGCTGCTCGCGCAAGCGGTCGCGCTGATCTCGCCCACGATGACGGCGGCGTTGATCATTCCGGTGATGTATTCAAACACAGGCGACTGGAGTTGGCTGTCCTACGCGCTCGGCACGGTGATGCTGCTGTTCGTGGCGCTGAACCTGAACCAATTTGCCCGGCGGATGTCGGGCTCGGGATCGATGTATGCATATGTGCGCCGCGGTCTGGGGCCGATCGCGGGCGGGCTGGCGGGTTGGTCGCTGATCTGGGCCTACCTGGGGATTTCGCTTGCCGGCGTGACCGGCTTCACGATTTTTGCGGGCAAGCTACTGATGATGGCGGGTGTGTCGATCCCGTCGCCGATGCTGTTCGTGGTGTGCATGGGCGTGGCATGGTTCTGCGCGTGGCGGAACGTTCAGCTGTCGGCGATGCTGATGTTGCTGCTTGAGGGGATCTCGGTTGTGCTCATCACGCTGCTTTGCGTGGTGACGTTGTCGCAGCACGGGTTCGCGGTCGACCCGAAGCAGTATGCGGTCTCCAGCCTGCACCTTTCATCGCTGGGACTTGGCGTTGTGGTCGCGATCTTCAGCCTGGTCGGCTTCGAGTGTGCGACCGCGTTCGGCGATGAGGCGCGTAATCCGCTGCGCAACATTCCGCGGGCGGTGCTTCTGAGCCTGGTTATGTCGGGCATCTTCTTTGTTTTTGTCACGACGGTCATGGTTCAGGCGACGCACGGCTACAAGACGACGCTGGATGCCATCGATGCGCCGCTGAACGTCATGGCAGTGCTGGCTCACATGCCGGTCTTGCAGGCGCCGCTTTCGGCGGGTGCGATGCTGAGCTTTTTCGCGCTCTGCCTGTCGTGCATGAATGCGGGTGCGCGCGTGATGTTCGTGATGGGCCGGGACGGATTGCTGCACGGCGCGATTGGCGGCGCACATGCGCGCAACGAGACGCCGCACGTCGCGGTGACCGGGATGGCGATCGTGGCGCTCATCGTCGCGGTCGGGATGGCGGTCGGCCACGTGGCGCTGCTGGACGCGTTTAACGATGTGGGAACGCTTGCGGCGTTTGGGTTCATCGTTCCCTATGTGCTGATCAGCTTGGCCGCACCATTCTACTTGCGGTCCGCCGGCGTGATGCGGCCCCGGCACGTGGTGCTCTGTGTCGCGGCGCTGGCGCTGCTCGTCATTCCCGCAGTGGGGAGCGTCTATCCGGTGCCGCCGGCACCGGCGAAATACTTCCCCTATTTGTTCCTGATCTACCTGGCCGTCGGCGCCTCCCTGGTGATGATGCGGCGTGGCAGGTTGGTGTCGCGGGACACTTCGGGTCTGGCGGTTGTCGGAGAGGGATGATGCGTCTGGGCGACATACGGATCTATCCGGTCAAGGCGTTGCGAGGCGACTCGTTCGGCGAGGCAAGAGTCGAACCGTGCGGTCTCGCGGGGGACAGGCGCTGGATGGTGGTCGAGCCTTCGGGCAAGTTCATCACCCAGCGGACGCATCCGGTGATGGCGTTGATCGAGGCAAAGGCGACCGAGGCGGGGTTGCGGCTGACGGCGCCGGGAGAGGCGTCGTTGGCCGTCGAGTTTCCGCCTGAGGGCGCGGAGACGATGCTGGTGACGGTCTGGAACGACACCGTGCCAGCTCGGGTGGCGCACCCGGATGCGGGCGCGCTGCTGGAGCGCGTTGTCGGACAGTCATGTCGGCTGGTGTGGCTGCATGATGCGACGGCGCGGATCACCGATCCGACCTACGCGCCGGCTGGGAGTGTCGTGAACTTTGCGGACGCGTTCCCGGTGCTGCTCGGTTCGACGGCTTCGATCGAGGCGCTCAATCGATGGTTGCCGTCGCCGATCACAATCGGCCGGTTTCGTCCCAACCTGGTGATCGAGGGAGCGAGCGCCTGGGAGGAAGATCGGTGGCGACGAATACGGATCGGAGAGGTGACGTTTCTGGTGGCGAAAGCCAGCGATCGTTGCATCGTGACGACGATTGATCAGGAGACGGGAGAGAGGCCGGATAAAACCGAGCCGCTTCGCACGCTGGGACGGTATCGGCGCGATCTGCGGGGCGGGGTCATGTTTGGGCAGAACCTCGTGCCGGAGGATCTGGGGGTGCTGCGGGTTGGGGATTTAGTGGAGGTGCTTGAGGTAGGGGCGCCTAATGTTGAGTTGGAGGCGGTGGCTTAGGCAGGGGCCCTGCCCCGGAAACCCGCTGAGGCCTTGGCC
>CAXUIA010000113.1:0-261 GCA_964250835.1 uncultured Acetobacteraceae bacterium
CGCGTCCAGATCGAGGGCGCGGGCGGCTCGGACTGGGTGCTGATCGACGTCGGCGACGTCATCGTCCACCTCTTCAAGCCGGAAGCCCGCTCGCTTTACAACCTCGAACGGATGTGGGGCGCCGAACTCGACGAAGCCCAAGCCGGCATGGTGACCCTGTAGTTCGCCTCCGCGTCGTCGCCATCGGCCGCGCGCGCGGCCCCGAACCCGAGCGCTTAGGGCGCTATGCCCACCGCCGACCCCCGCCCCGAGCACTGACCC
>CAXUIA010000113.1:271-8003 GCA_964250835.1 uncultured Acetobacteraceae bacterium
AAATCAGCCGGACGTAGTAGGCGTAGCGATCGCCGAACGCGCGCTCTTCGACCGCTATGCCAACCGCCTCCGCCCGCCGCTTGCCCTGACCGAGCTTCCCGACGGGGGCACCGGCGCCCCCGTCGAGATCAAACGCCGCGAAGCCCGCACCATCCTCGCCGAGATCCCGCCCGAGACCATGCTCGTGGCGCTCGACGCCGGCGGTCACGCGCCCACCAGCGAGCAGTTCGCCACCACACTGCGCCAATGGCTCGACGCCGGCCGCCCCATCGCTTTCGCGCTCGGCGGCGCCGAGGGTCTCGATGCCGCCATCCTCGATCGCGCCGACACGACCCTCTCGCTCGGATCCCTGACGTGGCCGCACCTGCTCGCCCGGGTCATGCTGGCTGAACAGCTTTACCGCGCGCGGACGATCCTCGCCGGACATCCCTATCATCGCTCCGGCCGGCCGTAGATCGGGGCTCCGCCCCGAACCCCGCCAAAGGCTTCGCCTCTGGACACCGAGATTGCTGATGAACACGGCGGGCTAAATTGTCTGAAAGAGCTTGGAATCGTGCAGGGTGCTTTAGTGTAGATCAACTTAAGTGGTAAAGTGTGGCTATGGCGTACGAAGATCTTGATCAGAGCATAAGCTTGTGGGCAGAACGTCACTCCCTGCTGCTTGTGAAGCAGTCTGGGGGCGCTGACGTGCGTGGCGTATACGTGTCCAGCCAATCAGGCGAATGCTACCAAATCTGGATTGGGCTACCGAGCAGTGGCGAGGTCCTGGTAAGCGCTGCCTGTATAGAGGGTCCACGCGAGGATGATCCGCCTCAAGAATGGTCTGTTGAGGTCGACAAACTGGAAGATGCGCTCGAGGAGGCATTCCATACTGTCATAGGCTGGATGTCACCCTCCACCCGATACGTGCCCGCGACCACGACTGCCGCAACTTCTGAAGGTGATCCATGATGTCGACCCTTTAAGTGGATGTTCAGCTATTAGGATAGCTTTACTCTAGTTCTACTCAACCGCCGACTATGCCTAACGAGCCGTCACCCAGAGCGAAAATCCTCGCAAATCTCCAACGAGACTGCGTGGTTTACGGCGGTAATATGAACGGCACCTCTGGCACCTCCGGCACCTCCGGCACAGGCTCCGTTGGACTGCCAGGCATCGGCGCGTCAGTTTTGGTCGGCGCTTCGGTCTTCGTGGAGCTCGGCGGGGGATTAGGGTGAGCTTGCTCCGGAGTGATGGATCTCCCGCTCTGATCGAATCTCATCCAAGGCGTACTTGGTGTCTTCGTCTTCCAATAACCTACGGATCCAGGAGGTCCGCCGTTGCCCGAGGGAACCCATTGAGCCATTGAACGACCGCCCGGCTGTTGTGGACCGTAGAACGAACCAGCACGCTGACCGGCTGCGGGTGTCCACGGCCCTCCTGGAACTACCCCATTTGGATCAGCGATGTTTGCATCATTCGGATATGTCGCCGAAGACGTGGCAATGCCCTCGCTCGGCTGGTCGGCAACGGCTTGAACAGGTGACTGCGCTTCCGCCTGCTCGCGCTTTGCTTGTTCAAGCATCGACGCGAAATCACCAGCGCCGTCCGGACCTGTAGCCCTGTCCCATTGCGTGGAACTATCCAGAGGCCGAAAGCTGATCCCGTCCATCCAAGCTCTCCCGTCCGTGACAACGCTAAACCCGGCTGGCGAGACAGTGCAACGCGCTTAGGCCAACCTGCATGAGATTCTCGGCTGTCAGGCTTGAGAGCAGCGCATCTGCGTGGCTTCCTAATCAGCCTCGTCACGTCCCACCGACTCAGGAACCCGCTACGCCGTCGCGAGATCGCCTACCGCCCCCATCGCCTGTCATACCACTCGTAGATCGCACCCCTGAACGGGATCAGATACACCAGCGCCCAGACCACAACCGTCACGCCGATGATGATCCACAGAAGCATCGACTGGTCTCCTCCCGACGTCACGCCTATAGCATGATCGCTCCCGCCGGAACGTGACAACGTGTCCCACACCCTTGACGCCGATGCGGTCCGTGACGCCTACCGCCGCTGGGCGGGTGTCTACGACCGCGTTTTCGGCAGCGTCTCCGCCGTCGGCCGGCGCCGCGCGGTTCAGGCCGTCAACGAAACGCCGGGCGAGAGGCTCGTCGAAATGGGCGTCGGCACCGGCCTCGCCCTCCCGCACTATAGTCGCCGCAAGCGCGTCACCGGCATCGATCTCTCGTCCGATATGCTCGCTCTGGCACGTGCCCGCGTGGACCGGGAAAACCTCGCCCACGTTGAACGCCTCGAAATCGGCGACGCCGAGAACACCGGCCTCGATCCCGCCAGCTTCGACGTCGCGGTCGCCATGTTCGTGGCCTCCGTCGTGCCGCATCCGCGTGCCCTGCTCGCCGAGATGAAGCGCGTGGTCCGCCCTGGCGGACGTCTGCTCTTCGTCAACCACTTCATCGCGTCTTCCGGCCCACGGCGCGCCATCGAACGCGCCATGGCTGGCGCGTCCCGCACTCTCGGCTGGCATCCGGACTTCGCGCTCGAAGCCCTCCTGCCCTCGGAAGACATAACGCGCGCCACCCGCACCCCCGTCCCGCCGCTCGGCATTTTCACGCTGGTGAGCCTGCAAAACGATCCCACTTAGGTCTGAGCACGTCGCCTTGATCGGCCGTGCCGCGTCGGATACTCCCCTCCGAACGGGTCATGAATAGGCGGCCAGGCGTGTTAAAGGCATGTTTTCACGGCAGTCGGAGGTTTGGCCTTGCGGCAGGGCTTCTGTCCGCCGGCGCCGCCCGCGCGCAGGCGCCCGCACCCTGGCAGATGGGATTGCAGGCCGCTCACTCGCCGGTCCAGCACGACGTCGTGGCCCTGAACGACTTCATCCTCTACGTCATCATCGCCATCGTCGTCTTCGTGGCGATGCTGCTGGGCTGGGTCATCTTCCGCTACAATTCGAAGGCCAATCCCGTCCCCAGCCGCACCACCCACAACACCACCGTCGAGGTGGTTTGGACCGTCGTCCCGGTTCTGATCCTGGTCGCGATCAGCATCCCCTCCCTCAAGCTGGTCTACTTCGAGGACCACACGCTCAGCCCAGACCTCACGATCAAGGTCACCGGTCACCAATGGTACTGGGAATACACCTACCCCGACCGGGGCGGCGTCGACTTCACCAGCTACATGGTGCCCGGCGACAAGCTGCCCGCAGGCGAAAAGAACCTCCGCCAACTCGCGGTAGACAATCCGCTCGTCGTGCCCGCCGGCAAGAACGTTCGCGTGCTGATTACCAGCGCCGACGTGCTGCACTCGTGGTTTGTGCCATCGCTCGGCGTCCAGCGTTACGCAATTCCCGGCCGGGTCGTCGAAACCTGGTTCAACATCGACAAGCCGGGCGACTATTACGGTGAGTGCAACCAGATCTGCGGCATCAACCACGACGCGATGTCGATCGAGGTGCACGCCGTCACGTCGGCTGAATTTCAGGACTGGCTGAAATCGGCTAAGGACAAATATAGCGCACTGCACAATGACTCGCGATACGCGCTTCTCGATCGCGCTCCGGCCCGCTGACACCGGGCTAACGCAGGAGATTTCACCGATGTCCGCCTTCAGCCATGACGGGGCGCTGCCCACCCACGACGTGCATGCGGATCATGATGCGCATGATCATGGCCCGCCGCATGGCTTCTTCCGCCGGTGGTGCTGCTCGACCAACCATAAGGACATCGGGACCCTCTACCTGGTCTTTGCCATCTTCAACGGCATGTTCGCGGGCCTGTTGTCGATGGTCATGCGCGCCCAGCTCCTCCATCCCGGCTCGCACATCGTCTCGTCCGGCCAGCAATGGAACGCGATCGTCACCTCGCACGGCCTGATCATGATTTTCTTCACGGTCATGCCGGCACTGATCGGCGGTTTCGGCAACTGGTTCATCCCGCTGATGATCGGCGCGCCCGACATGGCCTTCCCGCGCCTGAACAACATGAGTTTCTGGCTCGCGGTCGCCGGCATGACCTTCGCCACCCTGGGCCTCGTCACCGGCGGCGGCTCGGGCGTCGGCTGGACCCTCTACCCGCCACTGTCGAACGCAACCTACCAGTCGGGCGTGTCGACCGATTTCACCCTGTTTGCCATCCACTTGACGGGCATGTCGTCGCTGTTCGGCGCGATGAACTTCATCGTCACCATCCTCAACATGCGCGCCCCCGGCATGGGCCTGTTCAAGATGCCCTTGTTCGTCTGGGCGCAGCTCGTGACCGCCTTCCTGTTGCTGCTCGCGATCCCGGTGCTCGCGGGCGCCGTCACCATGCTGATCTGCGACCGTAATTTCGGCACCAGCTTCTTCGACCCGCAGGGCGGCGGCGACCCGGTGCTGTTCCAGCACCTGTTCTGGTTTTTCGGCCATCCCGAGGTCTACATCCTGATCCTGCCCGGCTTCGGCATCATCAGCCACGTCGTTTCGACCTTCGCCCGCAAGCCGATCTTCGGCTACATCGGCATGGTCTACGCGATGATCGCCATCGGCGTGGTCGGCTTCGTCGTCTGGGCCCACCACATGTTCATCTCGGGCATTTCGGTCGACACCCGCGCCTACTTCATGGTGGCGACACTGGTCATCGCGGTGCCGACCGGCATCAAGGTGTTCAGCTGGATCGCGACGATGTGGGGCGGCTCGATCGAGTTCAAAACACCGATGCTCTTCGCCGTCGGCTTCATCTTCCTCTTCACCGTCGGCGGCGTCACCGGCATCGTGCTGGCCAACGCGTCCATCGACCAATACCTCCACAACACCTACTACGTCGTGGCTCACTTCCACTATGTGCTCTCGCTCGGCGCAGTGTTCGCCATCTTCTCCGGCTGGTACTATTGGATCGGCAAGATGAGCGGCCACGAATACCCGGAGTGGATCGGCAAGCTCCACTTCTGGACCACCTTCGTGGGCGTCAACCTGACCTTCTTCCCGCAGCATTTCCTGGGCGCCGCAGGCATGCCGCGACGCTACCCCGACTACCCTGACGCTTTTGCGGGCTGGAACTATGTCTCCTCCATCGGCGCTTTTATCTCCGGTGCTTCAACCTTGATCTTCGTCGTCGGCGTCGTGATGACCTTCATGAGCAAGCGCAAGCTCGCGGACAATTACTGGGGCGAGGGAGCCACCACGCTGGAATGGTCGCTTCCGTCACCGCCGCCGCACCACACCTTCACGACCATCCCCCGCTTGCGCTAATGGCTTCCACATTGTCGGGCTCGGTCTCCGCTCCGGCCTCCGCCGGACTGCGGGACTGGTGGGCGTTGCTCAAGCCGCGTGTCGTGAGCCTCGTCGTCATGACCGGCTGGATCGGCCTGTTCCTCGCCCCGGGCCACCTGAACCCGATCCTGGCGCTCACCGCCATCCTCTGCATCGCCGTCGGCGCGGGGGCCGCCGGCGCGATCAACATGTGGTGGGAGCGCGACATCGACCGTCTGATGCGGCGCACCGCCTCGCGTCCCGTTGCCGCCGGCCGCATTAATCCTGACGAGGCGCTTTGTTTCGGCATCGTGCTCGCCGTCATGTCCGTCGTGACCATGGCCGCCGCGACCAACATCGCCGCCGCCGCCTGGCTCGCGATCTCCATCGCCTTTTACGTCTTCGTCTACACAATCTGGCTCAAGCGCCGCACGCCGCAGAACATCGTCATCGGCGGCGCCGCCGGCGCCTTTCCGCCGATCATCGGCTGGGCCGCGGTCACTGGTCACGTCAGCCTGCTGCCAGTGCTGCTGTTCGCGATCATCTTCCTGTGGACGCCGCCGCACTTTTGGTCGTTGTCGCTTTACGCCTGCGGTGATTACAGCCGTGCGGGCGTCCCCATGCTCCCCGTCGTCGCCGGCCGCAGAGCGACGCGCCGTCAGATCGTGCTCTACACGCTGATCCTGGTCCCTGTGAGCCTGGCTCCTTGGGCGCTCGGCCTCACCGGCCCGGTTTACGGCATAACTGCCGCTGTGCTCGGCATCGGCTTCTTAGCTGCCGCATACCGCGTGCTTCGCGATCGCCAGGACCAGGCTGGTCACAGCCTGACCAACGACAAGCCCGCCCGCCAGGCCTTCCGCTATTCTCTCGCCTATCTCGCCCTGATCTTTGCGGCGGTCGCCGCCGACCATCTATGCCGCTAGGCCAGGGGTTCCACCCCTGGACCAAGCTGGGGCCGGGGCCCCAGACCCCGTAATGGACGAGTTCCCACCCACGATGACTTCCGCCGACGCCAAGCGCCGTCGCGGACGCAACCGCGTGATCCTTGTTCTGCTGGTATGCCTCTGCCTGCTGTTCTATGCCATCGCGATGGTCAAGCTTGCGCACGGCAGCGCCGCCTGACGCCGGAGACCGACATGGACACCCACGCAGCCGCGACCGCGATCGCGCCCGACGAAACCGGCTTCATCGAGCAGCCCTATCACCTGCCCGAGCCGAACGTCCTTCCCATCGTCGGCGCCTTCGCCGGCGCCACCATGCTCGCCGGCATTGTGCTGTGGGCCCATTACGGGATCAAGGAGGTCTTCGGCCTCGGCGTCATGGTCATCATGGGCGTCATGTTTTTCTGGTGGCGCACCGTTATCCGCGAAAGCCTCACCGCCGGCGTCATCTCACCACTCACCCGCCTGTCGCTCCGCTACGGCATGACCCTGTTCATCACCTCCGAGGTCATGCTGTTCGTCAGCTTCTTCTGGACCTTCTTCAATTTCGCGATCTTCCCGGAAAACGTCGCCGGCCAATTGGCCCCGCTCTGGCCCCCGATCGGCGTCCACACCTTCGACCCGTTCAGCACTCCGTTCCTCAACACCATGATCCTGCTGCTGTCGGGCTGCACCGTCACATGGGCGCATCACTCCCTCATCGAGGGCGATCGCCGGTCACTGATCATGGGTCTTGGCCTCACGATCCTGCTCGGCATGACCTTCACCTGCCTGCAGATCATGGAATATTCCAACGCCCCGTTCCACTTCAGCGGCGGCGGCGTCTATCCCGCGATCTTCTTCATCGCCACGGGCTTTCACGGCGCCCACGTCTTCATCGGGACCAGCTTCCTCGTCGTCTGCTGGTATCGCAGCCGCGCCGGCCAGTTCACCCCCACCCGTCATTTTGGCTTCGAGGCCGCCGCCTGGTACTGGCACTTCGTCGACGTGGTCTGGCTGTTCCTCTTCATCTGCATCTACTGGTGGGGTGCCGGACCCACCTACCACGAGTAGCCGGAGGGCAGGCTGGGGACCGATCATTGCCCCAGTCCTGCTCCTGGCACTCACCCTCGGCCTCGGCACCTGGCAGATCTACCGACTGCATTGGAAGCAGGGCATTCTCGCCCGCATCGCCGCCGCCGAGACCGCCCCACCGATCGATCTCGGCTCTGCTCCTGTCAGCCAGTTCGAGCGCGTGCAGGTCACGGGTGTGCTGCGTCCGGACCTCGCCGCCTCCTACGCGAGCGAAGTGCGCGACCTGCGCCAGGGCCCGACGTTCGGCGTCTTTCTCCTCGAGCCGCTCATCCGTCTGAACGCGCCGCCGATCCTGGTTGATCTGGGCTGGGTCCCCGCCGACCCGCACGGCAGGCCCAGCCTGACGCTCGCCGGTTCGCGCACGATCGCCGGCTATCTCCGCACCGCGGAGCGCCCGAGCCTGTTCACGCCGAGCCCCGAACTGCCAACCCGCCAGATCTACGCCCTCGACCCGCCCGCCATCGGCCGGGCGCTCGGCATGTCGCTCCCTCCTTAC
>CAXUIA010000114.1:0-2738 GCA_964250835.1 uncultured Acetobacteraceae bacterium
GAGCAAGAGAAGATTTCGATCCTGTCGGCCGCCGAGGAAGCGCGCCGACGCGACGAAGAGGCGCGTCGCGCGGCGGAAGAGCAAGCACGTCAGACGGCTCTTGAGGAGAAGCGTGCCGCGGCCTCGGCGGAGCCCATCGATGCCGGGGCACCGGTGCTCGTTGCGATGCCAGAAGAGGTCAGGCGCCCGGCGGCGCCGCGTCCGGCGGTCGCGTCACCTCCGGCAGAGACCCTGCGGTTGCGCGCGCGGACAGACGAGGATGAAGGTCTTCGCCGCCCGGGAAGTGCTGCTATTCGGCGCGCCGGCAATGCGCCGTTGCCGGCTCCCAAGCGGCCCAGTGTGCCGTTGCCGAAGAAGGGCATCGGTCTCGATCCGCGTCGCGGCGGCCGCATCGATGTGCAGGCTGCGATCGAAGGCGAGGACGAGAAGACGCGGTCCTTGGCATCGGTTCGTCGTCAGCGCGAGCGTGAGCGTCGCCAGGCGGAGCTCGAGCGGCTGCGCGCGGACGGCGTTCGCCATGTGCGCGACGTGATCCTGCCCGAGGCGATCACGGTGCAGGAACTCGCGAACCGCATGGCGACCCGTACCGCGGACGTGGTGAAATCGCTGATGCGCATGGGCGTGATGGCGACCGTGACGCAGACGCTCGACGCGGACACAGCTGAGCTGATCATCCAGGAGTTTGGCCACCGCGTGCGTCGCGTGTCTGAGAGCGACGTCGAGCTTGGCATCGAAGGCAGCGTTGATCAGGACACCGAGCTCGAGAGCCGTCCACCGGTGGTGACGGTTATGGGACATGTCGATCACGGCAAGACGAGCCTGCTCGACGCGCTGCGCTCGGCCGACGTGGCGTCCGGCGAGGCGGGCGGGATCACCCAGCATATCGGCGCCTATCAGGTGACGATGCCGACGGGCGACCGGATCACGTTCATCGACACGCCGGGCCATGAGGCGTTTACCGCCATGCGGTCTCGTGGCGCTCAGGTGACTGACCTCGTGGTGCTGGTGGTGGCGGCCAATGACGGCGTGATGCCGCAGACGGCCGAGGCGATCCGCCATGCGAGGGCGGCCAACGCGCCGATCGTCGTGGCGATCAACAAGTGCGATCTGCCGGGTGCGAACCCGAACCGGGTCCGTCAGGAGCTGCTTCAGCACGAGGTGGTGGTCGAGGAGCTGGGCGGCGAAACTCAGGACGTCGAAATCTCGGCGACCAAGCGGACCGGGCTCGACAAGCTCGCCGAGGCGATCATGCTGCAAGCTGAGATCCTCGACCTGCGGGCCAATCCGGAGCGTGCGGCGGAGGGATCGGTGGTCGAAAGCCGTCTCGATCGCGGACGTGGGCCGGTCGCGACCGTGCTGGTACAGCGCGGCACGCTTCATTCCGGCGATATCGTTGTCGCCGGCGCGGAGTGGGGACGGGTGCGCGCCATGCTCGACGAGCGTGGACAGCAGCTCAAGGAAGCGGGACCGTCGACGCCGGTCGAGCTGCTCGGCCTGTCGGGGGTGCCCGACGCGGGCGAGCCGTTCGTGGTCGTGGAGAACGAGGGGCGTGCGCGCGAGATCTCGGAGTTCCGGCAGCGCAAGGTGCGTGATCGGAATGCTGCCGGGGCGACGGCGGCACGCGGCACGCTCGACCAGATGCTCGCCCGGATCCAGGCTGGCGCGCAGAAGGAGGTGGCGCTGCTGATCAAGTCCGACGTGCAGGGCAGCGCGCAGGCGATCCAGGCGACCGTGCAGAAGCTCGAACACGAGGAGGTTAAGGTCCGCGTGCTTGGGGCGACTGTGGGGCAGATCACCGAGAGCGACGTGCAGCTTGCTCGGGCGTCCGACGCGGTGATCGTGGCGTTCAACGTGCGCGCGACCAGCCAGGCGCGCGAGATGGCGCAGCGGGACGGCGTCGATATCCGATACTACTCGATCATCTATCAGGTCGTTGACGACATCGAAGCACTCGTGAAGGGCAAGATTGCGCCCAAGCATCGCGAGCGCTTCCTGGGTTACGCCGAGATCCGCAAGGTTTTCGACATCACCAAGACCGGCAAGGTTGCGGGCTGCATGATCACCGAAGGCCTTGTCAAGCGCGGTTGCGGCGTTCGTCTGCTACGCGAGGGCGTGGTGATCCATCAGGGCGAGCTGAGCCAGCTCAAGCGGTTCAAGGACGATGTGAAGGAAGTCGCTCGCGGATACGAGTGCGGATTGTCGTTCGCAGGCTACAACGACCTGCGCGAGGGTGATCAGGTCGAGTGTTTCGAAATGGAGCTGGTGCCGGCGTAATGAAGCCGGGCCGTTCGGCTGCGGGCGCGCCCACTCAGCGCCAGCTTCGCGTGGCCGAGGAGATCCGCCATGTCCTAGCGGAGATCTTCACGCGGGCGGAGTTCCGGGATCCGGATCTGGCCGAGGCCCACTTGACGGTGGCCGAGGTGCGGATCGGGCCGGATCTCAAGCGGGCAACGGCGTTCGTGTCCCGGTTAGGGCGTGGCGACGTGACGGAGTTGCTGCCGAACCTCAAGCGCGCGGTTCCTTATCTGCGCGGGCAAATGGCGAAGTCATTGCGGCTGCGGCAGGTGCCGGATCTGTCGTTTCAGCCGGATGTCGCTATCGAGTACGCGACGCATGTCGATGGATTGTTGCGTTCTCCGGATGTCGCCCGTGATCTTTGAGAACGGAAGGGGGGGGGGGGGGGGGGGGGGGGGCCCCGCCCCACCCCCCCCCGCGGGCAGAAGAAGAGTAAAAAGAAG
>CAXUIA010000114.1:2748-7999 GCA_964250835.1 uncultured Acetobacteraceae bacterium
GCGCCGGTTTTCTTTCCCACCGGAAGGTCGGGGCGCTGCCCCGAACCCCGCCAAAGGCCGGCCTTTGGAAACCGAAATGAATCTGGCGATCCTCCAACGATATCAGTCTGCAGTTCCTCGGGCACCTGTCCGTCTCATGCTGACCTACGACCATTGAGGGGAGTAGGCCGCCAAGAGAACCATGGTGATGTGGATCGTGAGGAAGACATAGGAACTTGATGCGATGACGGATCCACCGCGCCACTGTGACCAGCTTGGCATGGTCGTGACCACGCCAAGGTAGGCGATCAGCAGCGGCAGCAGAAAATATCTTCCCTGTAGTCCTTTGATTGTGGTGCTTGCAGGAGGCGAAAATGCAATCTGGAACGCAACGATAAGTATAATCGTATAGATGCCTGCTACCGCAATCATCAGAAGGCCGCTGCCGGCATCTGCCGCTTCTTGGTGTCCGTGAGAGCCAGGATGAACACGATGGCGAGCGCTGCGGCAGCAGTCATGCCGTTGAAGAGGAAGTACATTGGCGCGCCCGCTCCGAAGCGGCTGTAACCGTCGACCCACCACCAATAGAAGAACCGGCTTACGTTCCGGCCAAGTAAGTTCAGTTCGGCAAGCGGCGCGTGCTCGATCATTGGGATCGACACGGCTGGATCGCCTCCCGATCCCCAGAAGCGTCCTGGCACGAAAGGGAACGAAAGGTTCCAGATCAAGGCTGTTCCTGCGCAGCAACCGATAGCCAGCAGCCTGAATCCCCAAGCGCGACGCCGTGAGCCGAATGCGGCTTGCGGAATGAGCAGACACAACGGACACAGGGCCGCGCAGGTCAGCTTCAGCAGCCCGACGGAGCTTGCCAACACGAGGAAGCCGGCTTTGCTTCCCATCGAGAACCGGGCGTTGCTGTGCGTCCGCAGCCGCAGGCACCAAGCGGCGACTATTCCCCGACCGTGTTTGTCACCGGGTCTGCACTGAACGACGCGGCTAGGTCGATTGCGGTTGGCGTCGTGAGGATCGCCAATGCTCCCAATTAGCCGCAGGGAAGAACTCTCAAGAGGACTGAAAGCGCAAGCAAGAAGCCTGCGAGGCTTCCAAGCCGCCCTGCGTACACCTGATCCAGTGATGTCAGGCCGGCCGATCTGCCTACAAGCAGGCCGAGCGCCGCCGGGATATAGGGTATGGAGAGTAGGACGCAGTCGAAGGGAAGCTGTCGGTGATCCGTCCATTCGATTCGGCGGCTATCGCACGTTGCTGAGCCTGAGCCTCCGCCCGGGTTACAATTAGATGGCCGTTACGATTGTCGTCGAACCACGTCGCGTAGGCAATCATCCGCCGATCGAGCTTGCCGCCCGATTATTCGGACCGAGGTGGAGCGCGATGGGGTGTCCTTCGGAGATCTGTAAGGCGCGCCTGAAATGATACGTCTCATCCATGCCGCTCATCGGTGTTGCGCGGAAAACCAGGATCAGGCCAATCGTTGCGACTGCCGCGAAATAGCCGACAAGCAATAGACGCGGCGCACTGGGCGAATCCAGCACGCGTGTGAAACTTGTCATCGTGCGCACCGCTGCTCCGACGTTTGAAGCCACTCAAAGTCACTCCCGTTGCCTACAATCGGCTTTTCACTTACCCGCATCGATCGACCGCCAACAGGACTTGCGTGCGACCTCATTGTGAACTTCGATGCTGACGGGGGGCCATCAATGCGTCGGAGAGGTTCGCTCTGCGTTTGTGTCCTACTCCCGATTCTTGTCCATCTCGCGGTCCTCTCGCCTTGGCTGAGCGCGGATCCTATCCTCTGGTGGTCCGGCCTAGCTTTTGATGCCCCAGGCCATGATCTGCTTGTGCCGGGCAATCCCGGCTGGGCTGACGGCAACGCAGGGGTGACGACCGAGGCGCTAGGCCATCTCGCCGCGAGTGAATGGCTGCGCGGCAAGGTTCCCTGGTGGAACCCCTATGGCGGCATCGGCCTTCCGCTGGCCGCGGAGATGCAGAACTCGGCGCTGTTCCTTCCCTTCGTGCTCCTGCTTCATTTTCATGATGGCGTGCTCCTCCTCAAGATCGCCATGCAGATCCTGACCGGGCTGGCCAGTTTTGCGCTCTTTCGAACTTTGAGGATCGTACCCGGCGTCGCTTGTCTTTGCGCCGTCCTTGCCGAGTTCAACGGCACCTTCGCCTGGTATGCGCACGGCCCGATCATGCCAGTGGCGTTCCTGCCGATTCTCCTTCTCGGGATCGAACGCTGCCGTCTGGCCGTGCTTGACGGTTGCCTCGGCGGTCAGACGCTCATTGCCGTGGCGATCGCTTACTCTATTTATGCCGGCTTTCCTGAGACCGCGTTCCTTGACGGCCTGTTTTCACTTGTCTTTGCACTCGCACGTCTAGTCATCTTTCCCGATTGGATGACACGCCGGCGGTTTGTTTGGCGGGTCGGGGTGGGCGGCTTATGCGGCCTGCTTCTCTCTGCTCCGGCAACAATCTCTTTTCTCGACTTCCTGAGACACGCCTACTTAAGCGCTCATGCAGACTACAGTTTTGCCACCCAGCTTCCTGGCAATCTTGCCATGATGGTTCTGCCATCCGTGTTCGGGCCGCCTCTTTTCAACTTCTCCGCCACCGGACAAGGACTCGAGCTTTGGTGGAAGATCGGCGGCTATGTCAGCCTTCCCCTCGTCATGCTCGCGTTGTGGTCACTGCTCGAAGGCCACGGCCGCGAGCGAGCGCTTCGCTTAGCGGTTGGGTTCTGGTTGTTTGCTAGTTTCCTCAAGTCGGCCGGCGTGTCTGCGGTCGCGTTCGTCTGGGACCTTGTGCCTGGGGTAAGGGATATACTGTTGCCGGTCTACATCACGCCGTCGTGGGAATTTGCAGCTATCCTCTTGGCAGCTCTGGCGCTCGATGATTGGGTCCGCCGGTCGGAAGTGACACGCGCCCGGCTCGTGCAGGCCGCTCTTGCTGCAAGCCTGCTTCTCGTCATCATCGCTTTGGGCAGGGCCTGGCCTGACATCGTCTCTCTTGTCAGGCATGCGCCCCACTACCTGCTGATTACGGCCTTGCCGGTTAGCATCACGCTTGTGGTGAGCGTCGCTGCGGCGATCGTCGTCGCGTCACGTGCGACCTCGTGCCGCTTTACGGTGCTCTCGTGTCTGCTCGGCTTTGAGGCGCTCGTGAACTTTACCGTTCCGCTCTTGTCAGCGGCTACTGCCAGGCCGTTGGATAATGGACCAGTTGAGTTTCTACGCACGCACCTCGGATTACAGCGCTTCTACAGCGTTTCTGCATTTCAGCCGAATTATGGTGCCTACGAGCGTTTGGCGCAGGTCAACCACAATTACCTGCCAGTGCCGCAAGACTGGGTTGATTTTGTTCATGCTCGGCTTGGCCCATCGATGGATGGCGTGCAGTTCTACAATTATAGGCTGCGGCCCAACGAACGTGATGAAGCCATCGATCCGGCGGTGACACCCGACGTTCCCACTAAGAACACGACCAATGTGCTTGCCAGCCTCGGCGTGAAGTACCTCGTGGCGCCGCACGGGGGCGACCCTTTCCTTGATGTCGCGCGCACGCCGGTTTTCCTGCGCGACAAACGGCCATTGCCTCTGCCGCCCGATCAGTCGCTGTCGGTCTCGCTCCACAAGCCGGAAACGTTCGTTGATGGCGATATTACCAGGGTCGCGGTTGACGTTGGAACCTACCGAGGAGGCTCCGATGGTGCGCTCGCGGTGACTGTTTGCAGCGGACGCGTTTGCCGGAAGTCTAACTCGCGGCTTCTGAAGGGTGCCGTCGACAATGCTTTGCTTTGGTTTGATCTTGATCAGCCATTGTCGGTTGTACCTCAGGTATCTCTGACTGCGACATTCACTCATACGGGCGGCAAGTTCAGCGTCGCCATCTATCTTTGGCCTGCTCTGATGGAAGGTGGCGTTACGATCGGTTCCGATCACCTTTCGAGCGCAGAGCGCCTGCCGCTGCTCGCCTTCACTTTCAAGCCGCATGACCTTGCGCCGCCGCGCGTGTATGCCGACAGGCTGATCGACATCTTCTCAGTCCCAAACGCCGCGCCGTATGAGAATGCTGCATTGGGACATTGCCGCCTCAATGTCACCGACCGGGACAGCCTCTACGCAGACTGCAAGGCACCTGACCTCCTCGTCCGCCGCGAGCTCTTCTTTCCCGGCTGGCGCGTCAACCTGAACGGGCATCCGGCCACTCTGGGACGTGACGGCCTGTTCCAGACCGTTGACCTTCCAAGTGGTCGTGTTTCGATTAGGTTTTTCTACAGACCTGCATTTATACGTCTCGCCTCGGCTGCGATGGTGCTTGGCGTTCTCGGGTTGTTTGCAGAGCGTCTCGCCCGTCTAGGAAGACGACGCTTGTCTTGTATGCAGTAACGCGCCTGCATCAGCTAGCCGCCTGCTTTCGCGGCCTCTTCTATGAGCGACGCGATTAGAGCCGTCGCTTCAACGTGCGGCTGATGACCGACTGATACTGTATGGATTGCCACTCGGCCTGGCAGGCCTCGACTTTGCGACACCGGGATGATCTTATCCTGTCGTCCCCAGACGACTTTTGTCGGTACTGTTAAACGTTCAAAAGCGTCCCGCAACGTGTTCGCCTGCGTTCCGTCCGGGAACAACGAGGCTGCCAGTGCTTGTTGGTAGTCTCGAAGTGATGGTTCTGCCCGCATCTTGAGAACCGCCCGAACAAACGACGGCGTGACTTGTCCCGGATCGGCAAACAGGCGGCGCAGCCAGGGCGCCAAGCTTGCCTCTTGTTGGGCGGATGTGAAACCTCGCAGGAAATCGCCATCGATTTCGGGCCCCAGCCCAGCGGGCGCGAGGAGACACAAGGATCGGAGTTCCAGCGTGCCGGCTTCGGCCAGCGCCAATGCAATGGCACCGCCGAGCGAGTGGCCGACCAGGTGGACACGTGAGATCCCCTCTTCATCCAGCACCGACTGAATGGCGTCCACGAGGGTCTCGAAGCTGATGCTTGGGGGAACGGCGGATCTTCCATGGCCCGGCAAATCAATTAGTAGCAGCCGATGCGATGCTTCGAGCAAGGGCCAGAGATTGCGCCATGTCGACAGGTCGGAACCGAAGCCGTGCAGGAGGACGACCGGCGTGCCGGTCGAGAGGCCGATCCAGCGTCTGTGCACGCTGGACGTGCGGGCCGTGGGAGCGGTTTGGGAGAGATCGGCACTGACAATGCGGCCGTTCGGGCCTGAGCCGGCGATTGTGGTGAGGTCGATATTGCGTTG
>CAXUIA010000115.1:0-7799 GCA_964250835.1 uncultured Acetobacteraceae bacterium
CGCGCAAGCTTGAGGTGCTTGTGGGGGAAACCCTGTGGAAGTTCGAGTCTTCTCGACCGCACCAAAAACGGATCTGGGGCCAACTGGCTCCAGCGGGGTCCGGGGGCAGAGCCCCTGGCGCAAGCTAGGGCAAACACATGGCGATGGACGAAGACTTCCGGCGCGCCGCCCTCGACTACCACCGCCTGCCGACCCCGGGAAAGCTCACCGTCACCCCCACCAAGCGCATGGCCACCCAGCGCGACCTGGCGCTGGCTTATTCCCCGGGCGTCGCCGCCGCCTGCGAAGAAATCCGCGCTGACCCAAAAACCGCCCGCGACTACACGGCCAGAGGCAACCTGGTGGGCGTCATCTCCAACGGCACCGCCGTTCTCGGCTTGGGCAACATCGGCGCACTCGCCGGCAAGCCGGTCATGGAAGGCAAGGCGGTCCTCTTCAAGAAGTTCGCCGACGTCGACGTCTTCGACATCGAGGTCGAAGAGCAGGATCCGCAGCGCTTCATCGAGGTCGTGGCCGCCCTCGAACCCAC
Source organism: uncultured Acetobacteraceae bacterium (assembly GCA_964250835.1). Lineage (GTDB taxonomy): Bacteria > Pseudomonadota > Alphaproteobacteria > Acetobacterales > Acetobacteraceae > CAXTPV01. The sequence continues at coordinate 530 of CAXUIA010000115.1, forward strand.
TTTTGGCGCGATCAACCTCGAGGACATCAAGGCCCCCGAGTGCTTCGTCATCGAGGCGGCACTCCGCCGCCGCATGCGCATCCCCGTCTTCCATGACGACCAGCACGGCACCGCCATCGTGGTCGCGGCCGGCGTCCGCAACGGTCTGCAGCTTCAAGGCAAATCCCTCTCCGACGTCCGCCTCGTGACATCCGGGGCAGGGGCCGCCGCCATCGCCTGCGTCGACCTCCTGGTCGAGATGGGATTGCCCATCCAAAACGTCACGCTCACCGACATCAAGGGCGTCGTTTACAACGGCCGCGACCCCGGCATGGCGCCCAACATGGCCCGCTACGCCCGCGAGACCAACGCCCGCAGGCTTCCCGACGTGCTCGGTGGTGCCGACATCTTCCTGGGCCTCTCCGCGCCCAACATCCTCAACCCAGACTGGCTGAGCCTGCTAGCCGCCAAGCCGATCATCTTCGCGCTCGCCAACCCGGAGCCCGAAATCAACCCCAACCTCGTCCGCCAGCACCGCCCCGACGCGATCGGCGCCACCGGCCGCTCGGACTACGCCAACCAGGTCAACAACGTCCTCTGCTTCCCCTTCATCTTTCGAGGTGCGCTCGACGTGGGCGCTTCCGAAATCAACGAGGAGATGAAGCTCGCCGCCGTCGAGGCGATCGCCGAGCTGGCCCGCATCGAGGCGAGCGAAGTTGTGGCCGCAGCCTACGGCGGGACCGCGCCGATGTTCGGCCCCGACTACATCATCCCCAAGCCGTTCGACCCACGCCTGATCCTGTGTGTCGCCCCCGCCGTCGCCCGCGCCGCAATGCGGACGGGCGTCGCCGAACGCCCGATCAAGGATTTCGACGCCTACCGCCAGGACCTCGACGACATCGTCTTCCGCTCGGCCCAGGTCATGCGCCCGGTCTTCGAGCGCGCCCGCCGCACCAGCTGCCGCGTCGTCTACTCCGAAGGCGAGGACGAACGCACGCTTCGCGCCGTGCAGAGCGTGGTCGACGAGGGCATCGCCCAGCCCGTGCTGCTCGGCAACCGCGACGTGATCGCCGCCAAGTGCGCGACCCTCGGACTGCGCCTGCGCATCGGCGATCAGGTCGAGGTGCTCGACCCCGACCGCGACGACGCGTTCGCGCCCTTGATACAAACCTATGCCACCATGGTCGAGCGGCGCGGAACACCACCCGACTCCGCCGCACGCGCGCTCCGCCGCCGTCCCACTGTCGCCGCTTCCATGATGCTCCACGCCGGCCACGTCGACGCCGCCCTCGTCGGAGGTCTGGGTTCCTGGTGGCGCCAGATGCAGTACGTCCTGCCGATCATCCCGCGCCTGCAGCGCGCCGACCGCGTCTACGCGCTTTCGGGTCTGATCCAGGGCAACGGCGCGCTGTTCTTCTGCGACACCCATCTCCTGCTCGACCCCACCGCCGAGCAGATCTGCGAAATGACCCTGATGGCAGCCGACGAGGTCCGCCGCTTCGGAATCCAGCCGCGCGCCGCCCTGCTGTCGCACTCCAGCTTCGGCACCAGCGACTCGCCTTCGGCACGCAAGATGCGCGCGGCCCGTGCTCTGATCCGCGCCAGCACGCCCGACTTCGAGGTCGACGGCGAGATGCATGCCGACCAGGCGCTCAGCGAGGCCCTCCGCCTGCGCAACGCTCCCAGCACCACGCTCTCCGGCACCGCCAACCTGCTGGTCATGCCCTCCCTGGACGCCGCCAACATCAGCTTCAACCTCGTCAAGGCGGCCGCGGAGGGACTCCAGCTCGGCCCGATGCTGCTCGGCATGGCCAAGACCATCCACGTGCTGGTCCAGAGCACGACCGCGCGCGGCATCCTCAACCTGACCGCAGTGGCCGCCCAGCAATCCGCGCAGCACCGCGCAGCACTCCCAAGCGCCGCCTGATCGTTCCTTGCCGCCCCGCCTGTCCTGCCGGCCCACCATTTGTTGCCGAACAGACGCCGCCGTGGCATCCCTCGCCGGCTAAGGCCAACGAAAAATCTGCGCGCGAGGACGTCCGACCATGATCAAACCATTACGGAAAGCTGTCCTTCCGGTCGCGGGCCTCGGGACGCGCTTTCTCCCGGCCACCAAGGCGATGGCCAAGGAGATGCTGCCCGTCGTCGATCGTCCGTTGATCCAATACTCGATCGACGAGGCGCGCGCGGCCGGCATCGAACAATTCTGCATGGTCACCGGACGAGGCAAGACGGCGCTGATCGACTATTTCGACGTCGCCTTCGAGCTCGAGACGACATTGCGTGATCGCAACAAGCAGGACGCGCTCCAAACCCTTCATCAAACCCAGCTCGAACCCGGCTCCATGGTCTCGGTTCGCCAGCAGGAGCCCCTCGGTCTCGGTCACGCGATCTGGTGCGCGCGCTCCTTCATCGGCGACGAGCCGTTCGCCATCCTGCTCCCAGACGACATCGTGCTCAGCGAAACGCCCTGCCTCAAGCAGCTCGCCGAAATCTACGACAAGACCGGCGGCAACGTCGTGGCCGTCGAGGAGGTCCCTCGCGACCGCACCAACCGCTACGGCATCCTCGACGTGGGCAGCGACGACGGCCACCTGGTCGAGGTCAAGGGACTTGTCGAGAAGCCCGAACCCAAGGACGCGCCGTCCAACCTTTCCATTATCGGCCGTTACGTGCTGACCGCCGAAATCATCCCGCACCTCGCACGCATGGAGCGGGGCGCCGGCGGCGAAGTCCAGCTCACCGACGCCATGGCGCGCATGATCGGCCAGGTGCCGTTCCACGGATTGCGCTACGAGGGCGAGCGGTTCGACTGCGGCGACAAGATCGGCTTCCTCGAGGCGCAGGTCGCCTTCGCGCTGCGTCGCGACGACCTCGGCCCGGCCATGCGTGAGATCGTCAAAAAATACCGGGACTCCTGAGGAGTGACGTTCCGGCACACGCTGCCGCCTTCCAGCCTGCGCGAGTACGACGTACGGGGGATTGTCGGCCGGACCCTCGGCGAGGACGACGCCCGAGCGGTTGGCCGCGGCTTCGGCACCCTCCTGCGTCGCCAGGGCGGCACCCGTGCGGCAGTCGGATATGACGGCCGCCTCTCGTCCCCCGCACTCGAAGCCGCCCTCGTCGAAGGCCTGCTCGCGTCCGGCGTCGACGTGCTGCGCGTCGGTTGCGGCCCGACGCCGATGCTCTACTTCGCCGCCGTCACGCTCGGCGCCGACGGCGGCGTCATGGTCACCGGCAGCCACAACCCGCCCGACTACAACGGCTTCAAGATGATGCTCGCCGGGAAGCCCTTCTTCGGCGAACAGATCCGCCTGCTCGGCAGCCTTGCCGCCTCTGGCGACCTCGAACAGGGTGCCGGCCACCAGCACCTGACCGACGTCAGCGAGGCCTACCTAGAGCGCCTGCTCGCCGACTGGGATGGCGGCGACCGCGCGCTGAAGGTCGTCTGGGACAACGGCAACGGTGCGGCCGGCGACGTGCTCACCCGTCTCGTCGCCGGCCTCCCCGGCCATCACGTCGTGCTCAACGCCGCCATCGACGGGCGCTTTCCGGCCCATCACCCCGCCCCCACCATCCCTGCCCACCGCGCCCAGCTCATCGACGAGGTCCGCGCCACGCGAGCCGATCTCGGCATCGCGTTGGACGGCGACGCCGACCGGATCGGCATCGTCGACGGCGACGGCGCCATTCTCTGGGGCGACCAGATCCTCGTCCTCCTCGCCCGCGACGTTCTCCAATCATATCCGGGCGCCACCATCATCGCCGACGTCAAGGCAAGCCGGGTCCTGTTCGACGAGATCGCGCGCGCCGGCGGCGTGCCGCTGATGTGGCGCACCGGCCACTCCCTCATCAAATCCAAGATGGCCGAGACCAACAGTCCGCTCGCCGGCGAGATGTCCGGCCACATCTTCTTCGCCGACAAGTGGTATGGGTTCGACGACGCCCTGTACGCCGCCATCCGCCTGCTCGGCATCATCGCCCGCAGCGGCCAGTCGCTTGCGGCTCTGCGCGCCAGCCTGCCCCGCACCGTCACCACGCCCGAGCTCCGCTTCGACTGCGCCGATGACCGCAAGTTCACCGTCGTCGCCGAGGTCTCCGCGCGCCTTGCTGCGTCCGGCGCCGACACCTCCGACGTCGACGGCGTGCGCGTCAACACGCCCGACGGCTGGTGGCTGCTCCGCGCCTCCAACACCCAGGCCGTCCTCGTCGCCCGCGCCGAGTCACAGACCGAACAGGGCCTGGAGATCCTGAAAGCCGCGCTCGCCGAACAGCTCACCGCCTCCGGAATCGACTCTCCGGACTTTTCCGGTTCCTCAGCCGGACACTAGGTGATTGGGCTCAAGCCCAGCGCGGCCCGCCCAGACCCGCGCGACCGGTGACATGCAAACACGCGTGCTGGCCCAGTGCAGCCATGCGCAACCGTCTGGCCCAACCCTTCTGATGCAACGGCTCAGAGCGTGTCCCATTCCGCCGTCAGCCGCCGCGCCTCGGCAGACGCCTCCAGCAGCCGCCCATGCCGCATGGCCAGCGCCTCGACGTGCCGCATCATCCCGCTGACCGCGCGCAGCCGATGATCCACCGGCGGCGTGTAAGCAAGCGCCCCGCCCTGATACGCAATCGGGTCCAGCACCAGCCCCGGCCGCTCGTTCTTGCACCCCATCATCTTCGGATCATCCAGGATCACCGCGGGATGATCGCGCAAGAACCGGAACGCCGGCTCGTAGTGCGCGCTTGAGCCACGCGCGACCTCAGCCGGTCCCGCCGCAAGCACCTTCGTCCAGCCGCGCACGAACTTGCTGATCCACTGCCAGCTGGACCGCTCGGCGTAGTGCGCATAGGTCAGCACCGGGTCGATCACGTACGGCCATACCTCGTTGCCAGCCGGCGGCCAGAACGCCCCATGGCCGCCAGCCCGGACGCACGCGCCCTGGCTTTCGACTCGCGTCTGGATGATCGCCTTGAAGTTCTCGCTCCGCGCATCGCGCCAGCCGACCCGGCGCGGCACCAGCGGATCATTCGCGTCGTCGGCCTCGGTGGCGGCGTATTCGGTCAGCGCCACCTTGACCTGGCTCACCAGCGGCCGAAGCTCCACCGTCTCGGCAAGCAGCCCGCGCAGCCCGCCCACCACGCGCCGGTCATCGACGAACTCGTCGGCATCGAGGAACATCACCCAGTGTGCCCCGAGCCCGCGCGCCGCCTCGCGCAGCATCGTGGTGTTCGTCTCGGCCTCGCAGAACGACACCGACCGTCTGTGCCGCACCGTCAACGGCACCCCCTCCCGCCTCAGCGCGTCCAAAATCTCCAGCGTGCCGTCACGGCTGCCGTCATCGATCAGCAGATGATGGTCGACGAAAGCCGCCGTATGCCGGATGAACGCCTCTATGATGTCCGCCTCGTCCAGCACCCGCGTCGCTGCCACAAGCTGCATCGAACCCCACCCTGCCTGGCCCGTTCGCTCCCGGTGACACGAGAGCCGCCGTCGCTGATAGAGCCCGGACAATGGGTCCGCCATCCCCGCCAGCCGAGCTGGGGCTTGGGCCAGGTCCAGTCCGCGATCGGCAACCGCGTGACGGTCAATTTCGAAGAGCGCGGCAAGGTCGTCATCAACGTCCACGTGGTCGAGCTTGAGATCCTCGACCGTTGACCTCTCAGCCGCCCACCCTTGCGCCGCGACCCCCGAGGGCGAATGTTCGGCTCCCATGAACGGCCTCGCGACACCCGACACTCCTGCCCTGATCGATCCGTTCGGCCGGGCGATCCGCTACGTCCGCATCTCGGTCACCGATCGCTGCGACTTCCGCTGCGTCTACTGCATGCCCGAGCGTATGCGCTTCCTGCCAAAGCCTCTCGTGCTCAGCATCGAGGAGCTCGACCGCATCGCGTCTGCCTTTGTCCGCCTCGGCACACGCCGGATCCGGATCACCGGCGGCGAGCCGCTCGTCCGGCGCGACGTCATGACGCTGATCCATGCGCTCGGCGCTCACCTCGCGAGCGGCGCACTCGACGAGCTCACCCTGACCACCAACGGCTCTCAACTGGCCCGCTTCGCGTCCGGCCTCGCCGCCGCCGGCGTGCGCCGCGTCAACGTCAGTCTCGACACGCTTGACCCCGAACGGTTCGCCGCCATCACCCGCGGCGCTCGCCTCCGATCGACACTCGAAGGGATCGACGCCGCCACCGCCGCCGGTCTCTCGGTCAAGATCAACGCCGTGGCGCTCGCCGGCATCAACGAGGATGAAATAGAACGCCTCGTCGCCTGGTGCGGCGACGCCGGCCACGATCTCTGCCTGATCGAGACCATGCCGATGGGCGACGTCGGCGAAGACCGCACCGCCCATTATCTGCCGCTCTTGGCCGTGCGCGCCCGCCTCGAACGGCGCTGGACACTGCGGCCCAGCCCCTACCGGACCGGCGGTCCTGCCCGCTACGTCGATGTCTTGGAAACCGGCGGGAGGCTCGGCTTCATCACGCCGGTGACGCACAATTTCTGCGAATCCTGCAACCGTGTTCGCCTTTCCTGCACCGGCCAGCTCTTTCTCTGCCTCGGCCAGGATGACCAGGCCGACCTGCGCGCCGTTCTACGCTCCGGCGCGTCGGACGAGGCTCTGGACATCGCCATACGAGAAGCCGTCACCCGCAAGCCCAAAGGTCACGACTTCCGCATCGAGCGTGCGGCACCTTCCGTCGCCCGTCACATGAGCGCCACCGGCGGCTGATCTTTTCACCCCGAATTAACTGAACCTCGCCACACTCCACTCACCAAAACGGTTCGAGTGGACAACACCCATGATCCAGTCTCAGGACGGCAAACCGCGTGTCGTGGTGGCCGACAACGACCCGATGATCCGCGGCGTGCTCCGTTCACTGCTGGCGCGGCTCGGCTTCGAACTGATCGCGGTCGCCGACGGCGAACAGGCGCTTGCCGTCGCAGCACCCGATATCAGCATGTTCTTGCTTGACCTCGATATGCCCGGCGGCGGCGGTCTCGGCGTCTGCGCAGCTCTTCGCGCCAAGCCCGAATATGATCACGTGCCGATCGCTATCCTCACCGGCTATCATGAAGACCGGCTGCGTGAGCGTTCGCTCGCGTCCGGCGCCAGCCTGTTCCTCACCAAGCCCTTCAACCCGGCCGAACTGCTCCGCGCGCTCGCCCCCCATCTGCCGCTCAACGATCACGCAACGTCCGAACTCGCCCGCCTCGTCGAAGTCGACCGCGGCCTTCGTCTCCAGGACGTCGCCGCGGCGCGCGGCGCTCCGCCCTACGGACTGAGCCTTTTCGCGATGGCGT
>CAXUIA010000116.1:0-5493 GCA_964250835.1 uncultured Acetobacteraceae bacterium
GCGCCGGCCCGGGCGGCTACGTGGCCGCCATCCGCGCCGCCCAGCTCGGCCTGAAGGTCGCCTGCATCGAACGTCGTGCGACGCTCGGCGGCACCTGCCTGAACGTCGGCTGCATCCCGTCCAAGGCCATGCTGCAATCCTCCGAGAACTTCGAGGAGGTTCGCACCCATTTCGCCGATCACGGCATAAACGTGAGCGGCGTCACCCTCGATCTGGCAAAGATGCAGTCTCGCAAAGGCGAGGTCGTCAGTGCCAACGTCAAGGGCATCGAGTTCCTGTTTAAAAAGAACGGCGTCACCTGGCTTAAGGGCGACGGCCACCTGTCCGAGCCCGGCCGCGTCACCGTGGGCGACAAGACCCACACCGCCAAGCACATCATCATCGCGACCGGCAGCGAAAGCATCCCGCTCCCCGGCGTCACCATCGACGAGAAGCGGATCGTCACCTCCACCGGTGCACTCGAACTCGATCGCGTTCCCGGCCATCTCATCGTCATCGGCGGCGGCTATATCGGTCTCGAACTGGGCACGGTCTGGCGTCGCCTTGGGGCTGACGTCACGGTTGTCGAGTATCTCGATAATCTCGTCCCCGGCATGGACGGCGAGATCGGCAAGACTTTCCAGCGCGTCCTCGGCAAGCAGGGCATCAAGTTCAAGCTTGGAACCAAGGTCACCGCGGTGACCGAAAACTCGGACAAGCTTACCGTTTCCGTTGAACCCGCCAAAGGCGGCGAGACTGACACGCTCGACGCCGACATCGTGCTCGTCGCCATCGGCCGCCGTCCACGCCTCGACGGCGTCGATGTCGCCAAGCTCGGTCTTGCGCTCGACGAGCGCGGCCGCGTCACCATCGACGAGCACTACAAGACCAACGTGCCCGGCCTCTACGCCATCGGCGATATCGTCACCGGCCCCATGCTCGCCCACAAGGCCGAGGAGGAAGGTGTCGCCTGCGCCGAACTCATCGCGGGCAAGGCCGGGCACGTCAATTACGGCGTCATCCCCGGCGTGGTCTATACGTGGCCTGAAGTCGCCTCCATCGGCCGCACCGAGGAGCAGCTGCGTGCCGACGGCGTGCAGTACAGCGTGGGAAAGTTTCCCTTTACCGCCAACGCCCGTGCCCGCGCGATCGGCTCCACCGATGGCTTCGTCAAAATTCTGGCCGACGCCCGAACCGATGAAATCCTGGGCGCACACATCATCGGTCCCGATGCCGGCACGCTGATCGCCGAACTCGCCACCGCCATGGAGTTCGGCGCCAGTGCCGAGGACGTCGCCCGGACGTGTCATGCACACCCGAGCCTCAACGAGGCGGTCAAAGAGGCTGCACTCGCTGTCGACGGCCGTGCTTTGCATATTTGAGTACTGGGGGCAGCGCCCCCAGACCCGCCGGACATGATTGCTCTCACAATGGGCGATCCGGCGGGGATCTCCGGTGAAATCACCGCTGCTGCTTGGCGTGCGCAGGCAATCCCTTTTGTGCTCTTCGGCGATCCGGACTGGATCTCCTCCTATGACGTCCCCACCAAAGTCGTTCAGTCACCCGGCGAAGCACATCACCACTTCACGCACACACTCCCGGTGATCGAGGTCCCGCTCGCCGCACCCGCGCGTCCGGGCAAGCCCGACGGCAGCAACGCCCACGCCACTATCGAGAGCATCGCGCGCGCCGCACGCGCTGCAATCGCGGGCGATGTCCGCGCCGTCGTCACCAATCCGATCAGCAAGATCGTGCTTCAACGCGCCGGCTTCCCCCACCCGGGCCACACCGAGTTCCTGGCCGAACTCTGCGGTTGCAGCGGTTCCGAAGTCATGATGCTCGCCGCACCCATGCTCCGCGTCGTCCCTGTCACCATCCATCTCTCGCTCCGGCACGCGATCGACCAACTCACCACCGGCCTGATCGTGCAGGTGGCCCGCACGACCGACGCAGCGCTCCGCCGCGATTTCGGCATCGAGCACCCACGACTTGCCATCGCCGGCCTCAATCCTCACGCCGGTGAGGACGGCAGCATGGGCGACGAGGAACGTTTCATCATCGCGCCCGCCATCACCATCCTCCGCGATGCCGGCATCAGCGCGACCGGTCCCTATCCACCCGACACGATGTTCACCGACCGCGCGCGCGCCACCTATGATGCCGCAATCTGCATGGTCCACGACCACGCCCTGATCCCGCTCAAGACGCTCGACATAGACGGCGGCGTGAACATTACCCTCGGCTTGCCCATCGTCCGCACCTCGCCCGATCACGGCACCGCCTTCGACATCGCGGGGCAGAGCAGGGCATCTCCCGGCAGTCTGATCGGCGCCCTTCGCATGGCTGACACTCTCGCCGCCCATCGTCTCGGGGCGAGGCGATGACCCCGCTCCGCCTCGGCGTGAACGTCGATCACGTGGCGACCGTCCGCAACGCACGCGGCGGCACGCACCCCGATCCCGTGGCAGCCGCCCTGATCGCCGAGCAGGCGGGCGCCGACGGCATCACCATGCATCTGCGCGAGGATCGCCGCCACATCCGCGACGACGATCTTGCCCGCGCACGATCGAGCCTGCGCATTCCGCTCAACTTCGAGATGGCCGCCACCGATGAGATGGTCCGCATCGCCTGCAGCTTGCGTCCGCATGCGAGCTGCCTCGTCCCCGAACGGCGCGAAGAGGTCACCACCGAGGGCGGCCTTGACGCCGCCGGCCAGCGTGACGCGCTCGGCCCCAGGATCGCAGCCCTGCGCGACACCGGCATCCGCGTCAGCCTCTTCATTGATCCCGAACCTATTCAGCTCCGCGCCGCTGCCGAACTCGGCGCACCGGTCATCGAGCTTCACACCGGCGCCTACGCGCTCGGCAAACCCGGTGAGCTCGCACGTTTACTCGCCGCCGCCCGGCTCGCCGCGACCCTCGGCCTCGAAGTCCACGCCGGCCACGGTCTCGATTACTCCAACACCGGACCGATCAAAGACATTCCGGAGCTGCGGGAACTCAACATCGGCCATTTCCTGATAGGCCAAGCGATCACCGACGGCCTCGCGCACGTCGTCGCCCACATGAAGGCGCTGATGGATCGCTAGAACAGGCTGTTCAATCCCAATCCATCCGGCATCGCCTCAATATTCTGGGCGCCGCATCGCGCGCAGCATCCGGCAAGCGCCCTGATCACCCGCCTCGCATCGCTGCCGCGTCCGCGCAGCGAAGTTGGTGGTCGCCACCGCATGGTGGTGACGGAAATGATGCAGCACCCGCCGATGCGTCGTGCCGGCACACCCGGCGAGCAGCAGCAGGGTGAGCGTCAGCCGCCCTTTAGCCCAGACCATAGCAGAGCGTTGAACGCCGGCGTCGGCAACCGATCCTCACGCGACCAGTCATATCCGGCCGTGCGTTCGGCCCACCACGACGCCGGATGCGTGCTGATCGGAACCGGCCTTGCATCCGCGTGCCGCGTCGGCAACGGCAACGTCGTCGCGTACAGATATGCCGACGGTGACGCGCTGAACGTCCAGCCCGTCTTCGAGAGACTAAACACCTCCGTCATCGGACGCTGCGTCGCATCGAACAGGCTCAAATGCTCGATCCCCAGAACATCCTCGATCGTGCGCAGCATGCTGACCGTCGTGTAGCGTTGCGACACGACCGCACCCTGCTTGACGTAGGGTCCGGCCACATAAGCCGTCGACCGATGCGCATCGACATGATCCGGGCCGTCCTGCGCATCGTCCTCGATGATGAAGATCAACGTATCAGCCCGAAACCGGCTCTGTGCGACGTCCTGCACCAGCAAACCGACCGCGTAGTCGTCGTCCGCCTGCTGCAGCTCAGGCGTGTTGACCCCGTCCAAAGCTGTCGCAAACTTGCCCATATGGTCATGGCTGAGCCGAACCAGCTCGAGTGACGGCAATCTCCCGTTCTGGTTGAACTGCGCAAACTCCCGGTGCCACTCCGCGTAGCGGACATAATCCGGCTGGTTCTGGTCAAAGCCGCGGAAGAAAACATCCGTCGACCCGATCAATCCCAGCGCGCGGCAGACCGCCTGCGGATCATGATGAGCATAGGCCTCGGTATCATCCGCCCGCCCAATGTCCGTGATCTCGACACCGTAGTTCCGCACGGTCAGGCCGTGGCGCATCGCTGCATCCCACAGCACGCCAGTTTGCGTCGAGCCATCATCGTCCGGTCCGTCCGCGATGTCGTCGCTGCTGGTTCCCGGCAACAGATCGGGATCATCCGGGTAGTTCGGATCGGCGCTCATCCGCGCAGCCAACGATCCAAGCCCGACATCCACTCCACGCACCGCGCCCTCGGAGTCGTAGGGCGCGTTGGTCTTTCGTCTTGAATACTCGAGCGGAATTGTTTTGACGTTGAAGTCCGTCTCCCGGCCCTGCAGGTCCCACTGCCAGCCGTTGCCCGACACTTCGCTGCTATCCTCGAAGTTGTCGAGATCAACAAACTGCGTCGCAAGCGCATGGAGATTCGGCGTCACACTCCGCCCGAACTCCGTGATCGACGGATCACCGTTTCCACGTCCCAGATCCCCCAGTATCTGATCGTAAGTGCGGTTCTCCTTGATGATGTAAATCACGTATGTGCTCCTGCGCCGCAACGCCGCCATCATCTGCACGTCGCCCGCGCGAGACGCGCCGATCAGTCCATCGTTCGCCTCAACCTGCCGCGTCAGTGCGCCGAGCGCGCCCGCCCGCGGCGCCGGAAACGCCTGCACGCTCGCGCCTTCACGCTGCAACACATACTGGTTCGCCTGGCATGTCGAAAGATAAGCCGCTCCCTTGTCGCGCCTGGCGAAGAAGTTGCAATTCCCCGGGTTCGGCCCCGGATCGCTCCGACTGTTGGCAACATAGAGCCACCCGCCAGCAATCTTGACTGAACTCGGATACCATCCGGTCGGCGCCAGCCCGGTCGTCCTGTATGGGCGCCGCCCGATGTCGACCACCGCCACCGCGTTCTCGCCGCCATTGCTGACGAACAGCGTCCGGCCATCCGCCGACACGGCAACGTCGTTCGGCGCCGCCCCACGAAAGCGCGGCCCCGCCAACCCGCCGGGCATCGTCACCAGCACCCGGCCCACGACGGACTTCGTCGCCGTGTCGATCACCTGAACGCTGTCGTCGTTATCCGCCGCCACGAACAGCCGCCCGCGATCGAGCAGCATCTTCCCCGGCGAGCCCTTCACCGCAATCCGCTTGACCATCACCGGCGCCGGCCCGGAAATGTCGAGCGCGTCCACCTCCCGGTCCCGAACGCTCGACACGTAGGCCGTCGCACCATCCACCACGACCCAGAAAGGCGTCTCCCCGCCAGGCACCCCGTGATCGGCCGCATTCTGCACGCCCGGCCGCAGATCGAGCGCACCAACCACCACGCGCTTGGCCGCGTCGACGACTGAAACGCTGTCGTTGAACTCGTTGGCCACCACGATCCGCCCGTCGTCCGTAAACGCGAGGCCCGCCGTCGACGGCCCCTGCTTCATGCCGACGCCCACTGCGTG
>CAXUIA010000116.1:5503-7794 GCA_964250835.1 uncultured Acetobacteraceae bacterium
CCACCCTGGCGCACAAACAGCAGGACGCTGTCCCCGCCGCCGCTGCCGACCACGAACGACTGCCCATCCGGCGCGAACGCGATCCCCGCATTCGCCGTGGGAACCTGCAAGACTTGCAACTCCCGCGGCCGGCCGGCCCCAACGTCATAGACGAAGACAAACTCCGACGACGCCTCGCGATCGGCCTGTCCCGTCTCCGGATCCATGACTGAGTTGTATCCGCTCGTCAGCACCAAAAGCGTCTTCCCGTCCGGGCTGACCGCCTCGCTGATCGCCTGTCCCGCCACATGACCCGGATACTTCGCCAAATGCGGGTCGAGCGGCAGCACCACCGTGCCCGGTGCCGCCAATGGCGTGATCCACTGCCCCGTCGGCAGCCGCGACTCATCGGACGAGGCGCCAGCGCACACGACGACCGCCGCGCATCCCAAGCAGGCGCGGCTCACCAGGGCGGACCATTTGATCATCGGATCAGTATCTACCGATGCAGCCTGATCGTTGCCAGCGAGCACCGGGCTCTGCCCGGACCCGCAACGGGCAAGGCTGCCCCTTGACCCAGCTCGACAAAGCGGTCCTGATTCGATTGATGAGCACCACCGTCGGTCTTGCGCGCGCCCGTCCTGTCGGAACCGCCCGCTACACAGTCACCGCCCAGGCGCTTCACTGGGTGACATCGGTGCTGATGCTCGCAGTCATCGTGCTCGCCTGGGTCATGGTCAACATGGATCACGGCGCTGCGTCCCGCGGCTGGCTCTACACGCTGCACAAATCGGTCGGCCTGACCATTCTCGTGCTGGTCGCGATCCGCCTCGCCTGGCGCGCCGCCAACCCGCCGCCGCGTCTTCCGACCAGTCTTGCCGCCTGGGAGCGCGCCAGCGCCGCCGCGTCCCACGTGATGCTCTACGTGATCCTCGTCGGCATGCCGCTCAGCGGCTACATCATGTCCGCAGCCGGCCGCTTTCCCGTGACCTATTTCGGCCTGTTCACGGTGCCCAGCCTGCCACAGAACAAGGCAGTCTCCGAGGCCGCGCACTGGGTGCATGTCGCGACCGGACAATGGCTGGTCTATGCCCTGGTCGTGTTGCACCTTTCCGCCACCGCCTGGCATGTCGCAGTCCGCCGCGACGGCGTTCTCGAGCGCATGCTCCCCCCGCAAACCACCGACTGACCACGCCGACCACCACACCGGACGGCCGCTACCTCATCGTTCGCGGTCGCCTATGGCGCCGCACCAACCCTGCCCTTGATGAGACAACGCGGGCTGCGCTCACCCGCGAGCTGATGTCGGCACGCCGTGAGAAGGCCGCCGCCATCCGCGCCGGCGACACCATGCGCCGGGAAGCCGCACGCGTTCGCGTCGACAGCGCCAAACGCGCTCTCGGCGAACGCGGTCCGGTATGGTGGACTGATGGAGCGCCCGACCTTAACCGCCGGATGGTCCGCAACACCCCCTACGCCGAATGGTTCGAAAAAGCCGAAGTCGCCGCGATATCCTGCGTCAGCAAGCCTCCGCCGTGACCATCGGCTCCGCAAACGGCCGGGCTTCGGATCTCCGTTGTGCGGGTCTGGGGGCGCTGCCCCCAGCGGGGTTCAAGGGGCAGAGCCTCTCGCGACACTCTTCAAAATGACGCCAACGCGTCATAAAAAGTTCTCCCTCAGGCGTCGCGCGTTGGAACATTGTCCGCGCGCCTGACGACAGCCTGACGCCCTCCATCCGTCCGGAACGTCTTCCTCGCGTCGGCCCGCCCTGGAGAAACGGCAAAATGCGTCTCCTTCTCGTCGAGGACCACCTGTCGTTGCGTGAGATGATGAACACCCATCTGCGCGAACGCGGCTTCGCCGTCGACGCCTTCAGCCGCGGCCATGACGCGCTTGCTGCCACCGCTCACACCGACTACGACGCCGCGGTTCTGGACTTGGGTCTTCCTGACTTGGACGGTCTCGAACTCCTCCGGCGTCTGCGCGCCGGCAACGCCGCTGAGCTCCCGGTCATCATTCTGACCGCACGCGACGCCGTCACCGACCGCGTCCAGGGCCTCGACCAGGGCGCCGACGACTACATCCTCAAGCCCTTCGAGCTCGCCGAGTTCGACGCCCGCCTGCGCACCGTCCTCCGTCGTCCTGGTCCCAGGCGGTCCCGAATAGAAACCTTCGCCGACCTGACCTTCGACACTGCCTCGCGCTCGGCCACCGTCCGCGACGTGCCTCTCGAACTCACCCCTCGCGAACCCAGCCTCCTCGAGGACCTCATCCCCGCAGCCGCCCGCATCGTCGTGCCCGCCCCCCTCGAA
>CAXUIA010000117.1:0-7782 GCA_964250835.1 uncultured Acetobacteraceae bacterium
GCCCCGGTCACACCGGACGGGCCACCAGCGCCGGGCGACGCTCCCATGTTGCTGGCGCCAGCGCCCGATGCCACACCCGCGCCGACACCGCCCGAACTCATGCTGCTGCCGCCACCGGGGGCTGCGCCCATGCCGCCGCCCGAAGCGCTTCCGCCAGCACCCTGCGCGAGCGCAACACCGCTCAGTCCAACGACTGCGATGCTCGCATATACGAAATTGCGCATTGAAATCTCCTGATCCGTGAGGGACGAGAACCCTCAACGGGACAACGGGTCAGGCGCACATAAGGTCCCGGCGATCGCTCAGGCGTGACCGGCGCGGCCGGAAAGCATGATCGGCTCAATGCGCAGAGTTCCCAGCGCGCGCCGCCATTTCGTCTCGTGGTCGCGATCGAACACGATCTCCTCAGTCGCCGGCGCCGTCAGCCAAGCATTCTCCTCCATCTCGCGCTCGAGCTGACCGGGCGCCCAGGCGGCGTGGCCGAGTGCGAGCAGCGCCAGCTTCGGGCCTTCCCCCTCGGCGAGCGCCTTGAGCACGTCCAGACTCGCCGTCAGCGACATCGTGTCGTCGATCACCAGGCTGCCATCACCCTGCCAGTCGGCGCTGTGCAGCACGAAACCGCGCGACGTGTCGCAGGGGCCGCCCGCGCAAAGCTCGATGTGACGGCGCGGCACCGTCGGCTCGATATTCAGCTGACCGAGCAGGTTGTCGATCCCGGGCTCGGCGAGCCGGCGATTGATCACGATCCCCATCGCACCATCATCGGCCGAATGGGCGCACATCAGCACCACGCTCTGCGCGAAAGGCTGGCTCGTCAGCGCCGTCGTTGCGATCAGCAACTGTCCTGCCAGGAGCCAGTCGCTCTCATCGTTCCACGTTGTCTGAGACATCCGTGCGAATGTGGCATGTCGCGTAGCCCGTGCAAGCGCAACGCGCACCCGACATGATGACGCCCCAAACCGCGCGGTCTATGAACGCCGACACAGCAGACCAACCAGTCAGGAGTTAACATGGCCGTGCAGCAGGGCGACACGCTCCCGGACGCGACGCTCAACCGGGTCACCGAAGCCGGCCCCGAGCCGATCCAGCTCGCCGAATTCTTGCGCGGACGCAAGATCGTCCTGATCGCCGTCCCGGGCGCGTTCACTCCGACCTGCAGCGCGCAGCACATCCCAAGCGTCCTCGACCAGGCGGACGCAATCAAGTCACGCGGGGTCGACGAGATCGCTTGCATCGCGGTCAACGATCCCTTTGTGCTCAAGGCGTGGGCCGAGGACCAGGGCACCGACGGCTCCATCACCATGCTCGCCGACGGAAGCGGCCGGTTCACGTCGGCCATTGGCATGGAGCTAGACCTGATCTCTCGTGGCTTGGGCGTCCGCAGCCAGCGCTATGCCATGATTGTCGAGGATGGCCGCATCGTTCATCTCGCGGTCGAGCCGCCCGGAGAGTTCGGCGTGAGCGGCGGGCCCGCAATCCTCGCGGCCCTGAGTTGATCGGATTTCGAACACCATTCATGGCGGGGTTGGGCGGACCCCGCTTGGCTTTCAACCCCTCAACTGAGCCGCTCCACCCGCGTTGGAATGCCCACTGAACAGGGACCACCCAAGACGAGCTTCACCACAACCGCCACCACCGTTGCCGGCCGCAATGGACATGTCACGTCGGCCGACGGCGTCATCCATTTCGATCTCGCCATGCCCAAGCCCGACGGCTCGCCTGGCAAGGCCAACGCCACCAACCCCGAGGCGCTGTTTGCCGCCGGTTACTCCGCCTGCTACGGCCAGGCGCTTATCGCGCTCAGCGCCTCCCATAAGGTCAGACCCGAGCAGATCACCGTCACCGCCGACGTAACGCTCCACACCGAGAACAACGACTACAAATTGTCGGTCGTGCTCAAGCCCAAGATCGAGGGCGTGGAGCGTTCGGTGGCACAGGAGCTGGCCGATAAAGCGCACGCCGAGATCTGCCCCTACTCGAAGGCCACCCGCAACAACATTCCCGTCACCGTCGAACTGCAGTGATCGGAGGCCGCACGGTCCTCGTCACCGGCGCCACGGCCGGCTTCGGTGACGCGATCGCGCGACGGCTCGTCGCCGACGGCAACCGTGTCGTCGCGACCGGCCGGCGTGTCGACCGCCTCGACGCGCTCGCGACCGAGCTCGGCGGCAACCTGCTCGCCTGGTCGCTCGACGTCACCGACGCCGCCGCGGTCGCGTCACTACCTGGCTCCCTGCCCGAGGGCTGGCGCGACATCGACGTGCTCGTCAACAATGCGGGCCTCGCCCTGGGCCTCGCTCCCGCCCAATCGGCTGCGCTCGACGATTGGGAGCAGATGCTCGCCACCAACGTCGCCGGCCTGATGCGCATCACCCACGCCCTGCTTCCCGGCATGGTCGCCCGCGATCGCGGCCACATCATCAACATCGGCAGCATCGCCGGCCACTACCCCTATCCCGGCGGAAACGTATACGGCGCCACCAAGGCCTTCGTCCGCCAGTTCACGCTCAATCTGAAGGCCGACCTGATCGGCACCAACGTGCGCACCACCGACATCGAGCCCGGCATGGTCGGCGGCAGCGAGTTCAGCACCGTCCGGCTCGGCAGCGCGGAGGCCGCCGCCAAGGTTTACGCCGGCGCCGATCCGCTCACCCCGGCCGACATCGCCGAGACCGTCGCCTGGATCATCGGCCTGCCCGCACGAATGAACGTCAACCGGATCGAACTGATGCCCACCTGCCAGGGTCCGGGTCCGCTTGCGGTCAAGCGGACCGAGGAATGACGAAGCACACGCCGCACCCTGCCTTCAGGATCACCGACGCAAGTGCCTTCATGCTGGCGGACCATCACTCTGACGAGACATCCAGCCTCGATAAGGACGCCGCAAAAGACCGCATGGAAGACGCCAAGCGCCGGCTGCTGAAGCTGCAGGCGCGGCTGAGCGCGGAGGGCCGCCGCTCGATGCTCATCGTCCTGCAGGGCATGGACGCCGCCGGCAAGGACGGCATCGTCAAGCACGTGATGTCGGGTGTGAACCCGCAGGGCGTCGATGTGACCGCGTTCAAGCAGCCCGGTCCGGTCGAGCTCGCCCACGACTTTCTGTGGCGCGTGCATGCGGCGTCTCCGCTCCGTGGCAGGATCGCGATATTCAATCGCAGTCACTACGAGGAAGTGCTGACCTGCCGCGTCCACCCGCGCTTGCTCGACGCTCAGCACCTCCCGCCGGGCGATCGAGGCGAGGCGTTCTGGCACACCCGCTACGACGACATCGCTGCGTTCGAGCGTTACCTCGCCCATCAGGGCGTGGTGGTCTTGAAGTTCTTTCTCCACATCTCCGAGCAAGAGCAACGCAGTCGTCTGCTCGCCCGTCTCGACGAACCCGACCACAACTGGAAGTTCAGTCCGAGCGATCTCGCCGAACGTGCCCACTGGGCGGCCTACCAGCACGCCTACGAGCAGGCCATCCGCCATACCTCAACCGACGACGCTCCATGGTTCGTTGTGCCGGCCGACCACAAATGGCACGCCCGGCTGGTGGTGACGGAAGCGATTGTCGACGCGCTCGAGCGCATCGATCCGCACTATCCCAAGCTCTCCGGTGAGGCGCTTGCCGCGATCGAAAAGGCGAGGCTAAGTCTCGCCTGACCCGCGCTGACGCGAGGCCGCAACCGCCATGAACGCGCTTCTACTGCTTTGGCCGATCCTGCTGAGCATGGGCCTGCTGGTGTTCGGCACCAATCTGCAGGGCGTGCTGCTGCCGCTGCTCGGTCACGCGCACGGCGCCTCCATGCGGGCAGTCGGCCTTTACTCAGCCGCTTGGTCGACCGGCTTCGTTCTGGCCTGCCTGTTGATCGGCCGGCTTCTCTACCGCTTTGGCCATCTGCGCGCCTTCATCATCCTGACCGCGGCGAGCTCGATTGCCTCGGTCCTGCTGCTGATCGATCAAGCGGACACCGTGTGGATCGTGCTGCGCGTCCTGATCGGGTTCTGCTTCGGCGGCCTGTCGGCGATCGTCGAGAGCTGGATTATCGAGCGCACCGGCGGCGGTCCGGCGTTCGCAACCTACTTCATTGTCAGCCTGCTCGCTTCGCTCGGCGGCACGTTGAGCCTCGACCTAATCGACCCCAGCGGGTCTGCGCCTTTCGTGCTGATGATTGTCACCGTCGCACTCTCCGGCCTGCCCATGCTGCTGACCAAGCCCGCTGGCAAGCCCAAGCCCGTGCCGCGCTACAAACTGCGCTTTCGCAGGCTCTGGCACCGCTCGCCCTTTGGCGTAATCGACGTGCTGGGCGCCGGCGTGCTGACCGGCGCCATCGGCGGCTTCGGTCCGATCTACGGCATTAATTCCGGCCTGACCGTCCGCCAGGACACCTTCATGCTGGCCGCCAACAGCGTGGGCGGCGCGCTTGCCTATGGGCCGATCGGTCTCTTGGTCGCGCGCCGCGTCGACCGGAGGCTGATCCTGGGTCTGGCGATCATCATCGGGTTGGCAAGCAGCCTCCCGCTCGATCTGCGCCATGCCGGCCTCAGCCCCGCCATGATCATCATGCTGTTCGGCCTGTTCGGCTTCGCGCAGTATCCGCTCTACGGCGTCGGGGTCGGGCTGGTCACCAGCCAGTCCGGCAATGCGCCGCCAGCCGAAGTGATCAGCGAACTCCTCCTCCTTTATGGAGTGGGAACCATTCTCGGCCCGCTGGGTGCTGCCGAAGCGATCCGCTCCGGCGCCACGCTGTTCGCCTTTGTCACCGCCGTGCTCGGCGGCCTTTGCGCCTGCCTCGTCGTCGACACGGTCGCCCGCGTTCGTCAGCGCAATCTGCCGCGCCTGTCCAAGCGACAAGAGCAGGGCTCCGCGCTGGACAGGGTTCCGTTTGTGCAGGCGCAAAGGAGCCCAACGCCGGGCGGCGCGCGCCCGGACCCGCGATGAGAGTGGGCGGGCCTGCGGCCGTTAGCCCCAGCAGCTTATGCAAAGCAGCGGAAAGAGGCCGGACTCGCCTCCGCAAACACCCGCCGCTGCCGGGGCGAGGCCCGTCCGCAACACCTTGGATGTCCGCCTCGTCAACCCGAGCGAGGAAGGGTCGGTATAAACGCCAGGATGTCTCCAGCCGCAGCGGCCACTCCGATGTTGCGGGCCAGCCCAACCTCAGTCTCAGGCAACGCCTCCACACGCAGGTGCTTGATCCGCGCCAGCACGTTGTCGGTATCCTCTGTCGAGGGTACTGCGACCACGACCACCTCGAAATCGCGATGGGTCTGTTGCCGCAGGCCCTGCCGGGTAGCCGGAAGGCAACGCGCCCGGTTGCGGGCCGGAATAACCCCGCTCACCCGGCGGTCGGCTTGGACGCCGAACCGCCGGACAACACTCCAGGCAGGCAGAACGGGTCGTTGCCTACTGAACCGCTTCGCGCTCCTGCTCGGACGACCCCTCGTCACCATCGGGCTTGACGGCTGGCGCCGAAGGCGAGAACTCGAAATCGAGCGATCCGTCTTTCAACCCGACCTTTACGGCACCGCCAGTGACCAGCTTGCCGAACAGCAGCTCCTCGGCGAGCGGCTTCTTGATGTGCTCCTGAATGACACGCGCCAGCGGCCGCGCGCCGTAATTCCGGTCGTAGCCACGCTCGGCGAGCCACTCCTTGGCCGCCGACGACAGCTCGATCGTCACGTTGCGGTCGGCGAGTTGGGCCTCGAGCTGCATGACGAACTTCTCGACCACGCGCCCGACGATCTCCGGCGTCAGCCCGGCGAACGTGATGGTCGCGTCAAGCCGATTGCGGAACTCCGGCGTGAACAGCCGCTTGATCGCCTCCTCGTCCTCACCCTCGCGTCCGACGCGGCCGAAGCCGATCGCCTCGCGCGCCAGATCGGACGCGCCCGCGTTGGTCGTCATGATCAGGATCACGTTGCGGAAGTCGACCGACTTGCCGTTGTGGTCGGTCAGCTTCCCGTGGTCCATCACCTGCAGGAGGATGTTGTAGAGGTCCTGGTGCGCCTTTTCGATTTCGTCGAGCAGCAGCACCGCGTGCGGATGCTGGTCGATCCCGTCGGTCAGCAGCCCGCCCTGGTCGAAGCCGACATAGCCCGGCGGCGCACCGATCAGCCGGCTGATTGAATGCCGCTCCATATACTCGCTCATGTCGAACCGGATCAGTTCGATCCCGAGCGTGGAGGCGAGCTGCTTGGCGACCTCCGTCTTGCCGACGCCCGTCGGACCCGAGAACAGGTAGTTGCCGATCGGCTTCTCCTGGTCGCGCAGCCCGGCCCGTGACAGCTTGATCGCCGCCGACAGCGCCTCGATCGCACGGTCCTGGCCGAACACCATCGACTTCAGATCGCGCTCCAGATTGCGCAGCGTCTCCTTGTCGTCGGAGCTCACGCTCTTGGGCGGGATGCGCGCGATCTTGGCGACGATGTCCTCGACATCCTTCAACGTCACCGTCTTGCGGCGCTTGCCCTCCGGCTGCAGCATCCGCGAGGCGCCCACCTCGTCGATCACGTCGATCGCCTTGTCGGGCAGCTTACGGTCGTTGATGTATTTCGCCGACAGCTCCACCGCCGCCCGGATCGCCTCCTCCGTGTAGCGGACCTTGTGGTGCTTCTCGTAGTTGGCCTTCAGCCCGCGCAGGATCTTGACCGCATCCTCGACCGACGGCTCGTTGACGTCGATCTTCTGGAACCGGCGCACCAGCGCGCGATCCTTCTCGAAATACGTCCGGAACTCCTTGTACGTCGTCGACCCGATGCAGCGCAGCGTTCCCTGGGCAAGCGCCGGCTTGAGCAGGTTGGACGCATCCATTGCTCCGCCCGACGTCGCCCCCGCGCCGATCACCGTGTGGATCTCGTCGATGAACAGGATCCCGCCCGGCGTGTTCTCGAGCTCGCTCACCACCGCCTTCAGCCGCTCCTCGAAGTCGCCGCGATAGCGTGTGCCCGCCAGCAGCGCGCCCATGTCGAGCGCGTAGATCGTGCACTTGGCGAGCACTTCCGGCACGTCGCCTTCCACGATCCTTTTCGCCAGCCCCTCGGCGATGGCCGTCTTGCCGACGCCCGGATCGCCCACGTAGAGCGGGTTGTTCTTGGTCCGCCGGCACAGGATCTGGATCGTCCGCTCGATCTCGTGGTCGCGCCCGATCAGCGGGTCGATCTTGCCGGCCACCGCCTTCTTGTTGAGGTTGACGCAGTAGGCCGACAGCCCGTCCTGGTTCTTGCCCCGGCTGCGGCCTTCCTCGCGCTCGCCCTCACCCTCGCCGTTGTTCCCACCCGACGCCGCGCCGGTCGGCGGCTGCGCGCTGCCCTGCACCGGCCGCTGCGCCGTACGGCCCGGCGCTTTGGCGATGCCGTGGCTGATGAAGTTAACCGCGTCCAGTCGCGGCATGTCCTGAAGCTGCAGGAAGTAGACCCCATGCGTCTAGCGCGCGCTGAACATCGCAACCAGCACGTTGGCGCCCGTCACCTCGTCCCGGCCGGACGACTGCACGTGGATCGCGGCCCGCTGCACCACGCGCTGGAACGCCGCCGTGGGCTTGGGTTCGCCCGGCCGGTCCGACGCGAGCCCCGACAGGTCCTTGTCGAGGAACTCGGTCAGGTCCGACCGCAGCTTGTCGAGATCAACACCGCAGGCCCGCAGCACGGTCGCCGCGTCGCTATCGTCGGCGAGGCCCAGAAGCAGGTGCTCGAGCGTCGCGTATTCGTGGCGGCGATCGCTGGCGAGCGAAAGGGCGCGATGCAGCGTCTGCTCGAGATTGCGTGACAGCATAAGTAGCCTTCCTTCGCCCCATCTTGGAC
>CAXUIA010000118.1:0-3884 GCA_964250835.1 uncultured Acetobacteraceae bacterium
GCCTGAGAACATGGTAAAACACCATCGTCAGGTCCTCGTCGTGGCGCGGAAACTGGTCGGTGTCCCAGCCGGACTGCGCGTCCCCGCGATTGACGTCGAGCGAGCCGAGCAGCCCCATTGACGAGGCAAGTGCGACTTCGTGCTGGAACGACTGGCCGGCAAGCGTCGCGTGATTGGCTTCGAGGTTCATCTTTACCTCGCTCTCCAGGCCGTAGCGACGCAGGAAGCCGGCCACGCTTGCAACATCGTAGTCATACTGATGCTTGGTCGGCTCCTGCGGCTTCGTCTCGATCAGGATCGTGCCGGTAAAACCGATCTTGTGCTTGTACTCGACAACGAGGTTGATGAACCGCCCGAGCTGATCGAGCTCCTGACCGATTTTCGTGTTGAGCAGCGTCTCGTAGCCCTCTCGGCCGCCCCAAAGCACGTAGTTCGCACCGCCGAGCCGGTGCGTCGCGTCCAGCGCCGCGCGAACCTGCGCGCAGGCATAGCGAACACGTCCGGATCGGGATTGATCGCCGCTCCGGCCATGTAGCGCCGATGCGAAAACAGGTTGGCAGTACCCCAAAGCAGTTTGACCTTGGCGGACGCCATCCGCTCGCTGAACAGATCGCAAATCGCGTCCAGGTTGGCGTTGCTCTGGGCGAGCGTCTCGCCCTCTGGTGCGACATCACGGTCGTGAAAGCAGAAGAACGGGATGTCCAGCAGGCGGAACATCTCAAACGCGACATCCGCTTTCGCGCGTGCTTGCGCCATCGGATCGCCGGCCCGCATCCACGGCCGCATCAGCGTCTCGCCGCCGAACGGATCCGAGCCCGGCCACGTGAAAGAATGCCAATAGGCCGCCGCGAAGCGCAGATGCGCTTCCAGCGTGCGGCCCTGCACAAGCCGATCCTTTTCATAGAACCGGAACGAGAGCGCATCGTGCCCCTCGATGCCCTGAAAACCGACTGGTTCCGATCGCCCGAAGAACGTCACGTTGCTACTCCGCCGCCCGTCGCGCGCGATACTCGCGCCGGACGATCTCCATCAGCTCCTCAACCGACGTCGACTTCGCGTGGTTCTCGTAGGTGATCCTGCCGCGCTGCATCAGCATGATCCGGTCGGCGATATCAAGCGTCTGCGCGTAGTTGTGCATGATCATGACGATCGAGATGTTGCCTTCAGCCTTCAGCCGCATGATCAGGTCTATGATGAGTCCCGCCTCGCGCGCGCCCATCGCAGCCAGCGGCTCGTCGAGCAAGAGGATCCTCGCCTTGGAGTTCACCGCACGCGCAATCGCAATCGCCTGGCGTTGACCGCCCGAAAGCGCGCCCACTTCGAGATCGACCGATGACACGTGCACGCCGATCTCATCGAGGCACTCGGCCGCACGCCGCTTCATTGCGCGATTGTTCAGAATCCGGAACGGGCCCGGATACATGATCTCCCGGTTGAGAAACATGTTGTGGTAGATCGACAGCGTGTTGGCCAGCGCCAGATCCTGATAGACGCACTCGATCCCGCGTGACCGCGCGTCGTCCACCGAACGCAGCCGCACCGTCTCGCCGAACACCCGCAGCGTGCCCTGGGTCTGCTGCTGGTAGCCGGTCATGATCTTCATCAGCGTGGACTTGCCGGCGCCGTTGTCGCCCAGGATGCCGAGGATCTCGCCCTGCTCGAGATGAAATGAGATCCCGTTCAGCGCCGACACCGGCCCGAACTGCTTGGTGATCTCCTCGCCGCGCATGACCTCGGCCGCACCCATGACCTCGCTCATGCTTTCACGCCCCGCGCCCGCAACCGTGCCACGTTGATGTTGAACAGCATCGCCAACAGGATCGCGATACCCAGGATCAAGTCAAAGGTGAACGCGTTCACTCCGATCAGCGTGAAGCCGTCGCTGAGCAACCCGAGCACGGTGGCCCCGATCAGCGCGCCGACAACCGTGCCCGATCCCCCGGCGAGCGGCGTGCCGCCAATCACGCCGGACGCGACCGCAAGGAACATGATCGGACTGCCGCCGGCCGTCGGATCGATCGACGTGATGCGAAAGCTCTCCAGGATGCCGGTCAGACCGGCCAGCGTGGCGGCAATCATGAAGTTGCCAACCTTGATCGTGCGCACGTTGATCCCGGCTTCGCTGGCGCCCACCGGATTGGCGCCGGACGCCACCGTGTGCAGCCCCCAACGCGTGTTCTTCAGCACGAAGTGCATGACGCCAATCACCAGCAGCGCCCAGATGAACTCGCTGTAGCCGCCATTGCCGAGCAGTGTCGCGAGCCAGGATGGGGCGTCGATGCTGACCGGCGTTCCGCTGGAGATCGTCAGCGTAAACCCGTTGAGCAGGAACAGCGTGCCCAGCGTCGTGACGAACGACGGGATGTTCAGGTAGACGGTGATGAACCCGTTGATGAACCCGACAAGGGCGCTCGCCAGCAGGCCCACCGGGATCGCCAGCAGGATCGGCAGGCCGGCCTGGTTGGCGAAATACATGATGAAGGGCGCGAACGCGTAGACCATGCCGGCGGAGAGGTCGATCTCTCCGCCGATCATCAGCATGACCTCGCCGCAGGCGATGATCGCCCGCGGCGCGATGTACTGGGAAAGGTTCTCGAGACTGGCGCTGGTGGTCAGAAATCCCGCGTTCGCCGTTTCGAAGTAGATCGCCAGCAGGACGGCGACGAGCAGGATGCTGCCTTCGCGCCAGCGCGTCAGCCGTCCGAAAACCCCGCCCATTGGATCAGACTTTGATCGGGCCTGAGCGCTTGACCACCTCCTGACGCGTCGCCGATCCCTCGAACCGCGTCTTGGTCGAGAGATAGGGACCGACATTGCCCTTGGTGACGAACTTCAGCCCGGTGTTGCAGTCGGCCGGCCCGACCAGTCCGCCGGACAGCAGATAAGTGTAGGCTTCCATCACCGTGTAGTAGCCCTGCAGGTAAGGCTGCTGATCGATGGTGAAATCCATCGCCCCCTGCTGGATCAGCTGCAGCGTGCGCGGCAGCAGGTCAAAGCCGCCGCCATGCACGCCCTTCGATGCGAGACCGTATTTCGCCATGCACTCGGCGATGCCTTCGGTCGTGCCGCCATCAACGGCAAACATCCCTTTCACGTCCTTGTGGCCGAGATAGTACGAGTTGACCGACGAGATCTCGTCGTTGACCGCCGCGCCCGACGTGATGACGTCGATCTGATAGTTCTTGCCGCTCTTTTTAAGCACGTCCTGCGCGCCATCGATGCGCGGCTGAATGTTGAGCTGGCCGGGTGTGGCGATGAACAGCGCCACCCTCCCGCCATCGACCAGCTCGGCGATCCTCTGCCCCATCAACTGACCGGCCTTGAACAGATCCTGGCCAATATAGGCAAGCCGGTTGCAACCCTGCGCCGGTGTCACGTCGGCGTTGTAGGAGAACACCGCGATCCCCGCGTCGAGCGCGCGTTTGACCGGGTCGTTGAACGCGTGCTGATCGACCAGCGCGATGGCGATCGCGTCCGCACGGGCGGCAATCGCCGAGTTGACCGCGCTCACCATCTCGGCGGCGACGCTGGTCTCCGATCCTGTCCACTGCGTCGTGCAGCCGGTCAGTGCGGCCGCATCACGCATCCCGTACTGCGTCGCGGTGAAGAACGGGTTCGTCGTGACGTGATTGACGAACACGATCTTCCATTCCGGGTGCGCGAGCCCCGCCGCGCGGCCCGGCGTGACCAGGCTGGACGCAGCCAGAACCGTCGAGCCAGCGGCGGCCGTCGTCAGGATTGAGCGTCGTCCGAGCAGGCTCGGGTGGTCGCGTTCGTCACCTATGGACATCAGTTCCTCCGGATGCCGCCTTGAAAGCGGTCGGTCGTTGCGGGAAATCAACCCTGTGTAATCGAGCTCCGCTCGATCGTGGCCGGAAGCTGAC
>CAXUIA010000118.1:3894-7355 GCA_964250835.1 uncultured Acetobacteraceae bacterium
CTCTCTGTCCGAGACAAGAACAGCCGCCGCTGCTGCCCCGCCGCGTCTCCAGCGAGGGAAGCGGTAGACCACGCCGACTTGCATCGTCATCGTCGGCCGCCTCGTTCCCTCGCCGACTTCGAGGCGTTAGGGTCGCACCAGCGCGCGTCGTCCCCTAATGGCACGACGGATCACGACGTAACCCGATCGCGGCGCGAGCGAACTGGACGGCTGACGGAGTGCTGACGCGATGCCTCGGATAACCGGCGGACAAAACCACTCCCGTGGCAAACCCACGCCGGACCGCGTCGCCTGATGGCCGTCGCCGACTGCGGGATCGCCGTCATGGCGAAAGCACCGCGTCCCGGACACTCCAAAACCCGCCTCGTGCCGCCGCTGACGTTCGATGAGGCGGCTGCCATGAGCGCTGCCTTCCTCCACGACACGAGCTCCAACATCGTCGCGGCAAGCCAACGCTCGGCCATTGCCGCCTACGTCGCCTATGCGCCCGCCGGTCTCGAGACGCTGCTCCAACCTCACCTGGCCCCGGGCACCAGGCTCGTGCTCGCCAACGGTGCGATCGAGGCGCCCCCGAACCTGACCAGCTTCGGCCGTTGCCTGCTGCATGCGATCCGCGCACTTCTCGACGCCGGCCATCGCTCCGCCTGCGTGCTGAACGCCGACGGCCCGACGCTGCCGACCGACTTCCTGGTCCAGGCCGCCAGCATCCTCGCCGCTCCCGGCGATCGCGCCGTCCTTGGGCCGGCCGAAGACGGCGGCTACTATCTGCTCGGCCTCAAGCACGCGCACGCGCATGTGTTCGCCGACATCGCCTGGAGCACCGGCAGCGTCGCGGAGACGACCCGGAAGCGTGCCGCCGAACTGGGGCTGGAGCTGATCGAGTTGCCGTCCTGGTACGACGTCGACGACGCGCCCTCCTTGGCGCGGCTGCTGCAAGATCTGGATGATCCGGACGGACGCGGATCCGACGCCCCGGCCAGCAGACGCTGCATTGACCGCCTCGGGCTGCGCCGCGCCGCTTGAAGATCACGCCGCTGACGATCATCGGTCTGGCACTCTGTGCCCTGACGGCGATCGGACTGACACTGCACGTCCACCAGGGTCCGCTCGCCCGAACCGAACACAACGTCCGCCTGTTCGTCATCCTCATGGGCGTGGCCGGCATCGCCTTCCTGCTCGCCTGCCGTCTCGTCACCGGCCCCGCACCGCCAAACGGACCGCTCTGGTTCGTGCTGGCGGTGGGGCTTGTCATGCGCCTGCTCGTCCTGACCGAGCCGACCTTCCTGTCGAGCGACGTCTACCGTTACGTCTGGGATGGCCGCGTCCAGGTGGCCGGGATCAATCCCTATCGCTACATTCCCGCCGATCCGGCGCTGGGACGCCTGCGCGACGACAAGATCTACCCCCACATCAACCGGCGCGAATACGCGCCCACCATCTATCCGCCCACCGCCCAGCTCGTCTTCCGCCTCATCGCGTCCATCAGCCAGACCACGATCGCGCTCCGGCTCACCGCCATCCTCTTCGAGGCGCTTGGGGTCGTCTGTCTGCTGGTGCTGCTCCGGCAGACCGCCCAGCCACTCTCACGCATCCTGATCTACGCCTGGAACCCGCTCGCCGTTTGGGCCTATGCCGGCAACGGCCACGTCGACGCGCTTGCGGTGGGCCTGATCCCGCTCGCACTGCTGGCGCGCCACGCCAAGCGCGACATCCTGACCGGGGCGGTCATCTCCACGGCCATCCTGGTCAAGTTCCTCCCCGTCGCGATCGCGCCGGCCCTCTGGCGGGTCCCGCGCCCCGCAATGCCGATCGCGGCCGCCATCACGGTCGCCGCCCTCTACGGCGTCTACGCCGATGCCGGCGCCCGCGTCTTCGGTTTCCTCGCCACCTACGGCCACGAGGAACATCTCGCCGGCGGCAGCGGCGGCAGCGGGATCTGGCTCCTCGCGGGCCTGGGCCACCTCGTCACCCTCCCGCCGTCAGCGGCCTCGATCTACTTCGTCCTCGCAGGCTCTCTCCTGGCCATCCTCGCCCTCGACGTCCTGCGCCACCCCGCCGATCGCGGCATCGTCGCCGTCGCCCGGGACGCCGGACGTCTGGCGGGCGCAACCATGATCGCCGTCAGCCCGCATTACCCGTGGTATTTTCCATTTCTCGGCGTCCTCGCCACATTGGCGACATCCCGGGCCCTTACATGGCTGTCAGTGGCGCCACTTCTTCTCTACCTGGACCCACTGAACGAATTCTTCTTCTGGCCCTCCCTGATCTATGTTCCGGCCCTCATCGGGGCCGTCCGCGACCGTCAAGCCCGGAGCACCTGATGTCGACAACCACACTCGCCGACCCACGCCGCTACTTCGAAGCGGTGGCCGAGCGCGCCATCGACGCGGCACCTCCGGTTTGCCTCTATCTGGAGGTCACCAATCGCTGCAACCTTCTCTGCGAGACCTGTCCACGCACCTTCGAGGCGCTCGAACCGCCCGCCGACATGAGCTGGGAGCTTTTCACCCGGATCGTTGATCAGATCCCCACCGCCAAGCGCGCCGTTCTTCACGGCGTCGGCGAGCCGATGCTTGTCAAATCACTGCCGCGCATGATCCGTTACTTGAAAGACCGCGGCATCTACGTGCTGTTCAACACCAACGGCACGTTGCTCAACCCGCGCAAGTTCCCCGAACTCATCGCGACCGGCCTCGACGAGCTCCGCGTCTCCCTCGATGCCGCCGACGCCGCCACCTACAAGCAGGTGCGCGGCAAGGACTTCTTTCACCGCATCGTGCGCGACGTGAGCGCGCTGACCGCCTACCAGCGCCAGCACGAGATCGCCACGCCGCGCATCTCGATCTGGCTGACCGGCCTGAAGGAGACCGTTCAGTCCCTGCCAGACTTCATCCGCCTTGCCAACGACATCGGCGTGCGCGAAGTCCACCTCCAGCGCCTGGTCTTCGACGAGGAAGGTTTCGGCATGGCGCGCGCCGAAAGCTCGCTGTTCGAGCGCACCCAGGCCGAGGAACAGGCGGCGATCGCTGCCGCCCAGGTGCTCGGCGCCGAGCTCGGCGTCACCCTCGACGCATCGGGCGCCACCGAGCCCGGTCTCAGCCTGCGCAACAACGACGGCGCCCAGCCCTGGTCCACCTGCCGCCGCCCCTGGTCGCTGATGTATTTCACCGCCAACGGCCGCGCTCTGCCCTGCTGCATCGCGCCCTTCTCCGCCCGCGGCTACGAGAACTACACGCTCGGCGACGCCACCCAGCAGAGCTTGCGCGAGATCTGGAACGGCCCCGCCTACCGCGACTTCCGCGCCGCCCTGCTCACCGACGCGCCGCCCAGACCCTGCGCCAATTGCGGGCTGCGCTGGAGCCTGTGAAGACCGTCGCCGTCATCCCCGCCTGGAACGAGGAAGGCGCCATCGGCATTATTTTTTATGTTATTGCGAGCAACGTGATCTACACGGTCCTCGT
>CAXUIA010000118.1:7365-7727 GCA_964250835.1 uncultured Acetobacteraceae bacterium
CGCTGATGTATTTCACCGCCCACGGCCGCGCGCTGCCGTGCTGCATTGTTCCCTTCTCCGCCCGCGGCTACGAGAACTACACCCTCGGCGACGCCACCCAGCAGGATCTGCAGGAGATCTGGAACGGCCCGGCCTATCAGCGCTTCCGCACCGACCTGCTCAGCGACTCGCCGCCCAAGCCATGCCAGAACTGCGGGATGCGCTGGAGCCTGTGACGCGCCAGGCCCGCACTCCCTGGACCTCGCCGCGTCCGCCAAACAGCAGCACGGCAAGCCATCCACCGACCGTGGCCATCATCCCGACCTACAATGAGGAAGGGGCAATCGGCCCGACCGTCCGCAAGCTGCCCCGCGACATCATCC
>CAXUIA010000119.1:0-5708 GCA_964250835.1 uncultured Acetobacteraceae bacterium
GTGTGAGGGGGGCGGGGCTGGTGGATCTGGAGAACGCGCCTGGGATCTCGCGGGAAACGGCACGCCGGGTCTATGGGCATTTTCACCCGGAGTGGCGGCCGGAGAAAGCGGGGTAGAGCATCGGTCGGAACGGGCGGCAACGTCCGGAGACGTGCCGCCCGGCGTGTCCTCAGGGATTGGAGGCGCTCTGAGGATTACCTGCGAGTGCTGCTTGCGGCAGCCCGATCACCGCCGCCACGATCGGAGACCCGACACCCGTCGTGTAGTTGTAGACCGAGCTGTTCGATACCAGGCCGTTCCAACCGGATACCGCGTTGTGGAAGTAGGCCGCTCCGCCAGCGGCTTGGCTTTGGGCCATTGCGTAAAGCGGGTAATTCAGGTTTCCCTGACGACCTTGGGCTTCGACGAGCAGGGCGACCACGCTGGCAAATTCCGGAGCCGCGAGGCTGGTGCCGATGACGTTGTCGAGCTGTCCATTAAAGATGACGTTCAAGCTTGATCGATCGGTGTTGCCGGCTCCGTCCAGGCCGAGCAGCTCACCGTTGCAGGGCAGTTGCGCAATGTCGGGGCAGCCGCCCATCTGCATGGCGACATCGGGAAGCGTGCGCGAGGTCGACGAGCCGGTGGGAACGGCGCTCTGGTATGCCGGTTGAGCAAAGATGGTCGAAACGCCACCGCCCGATCCCCAAAGGCCGCCAACCGCGCTGGTGCCAATGCCGTAAGGATCGACCGGAAGCTCGGGGTCAGCCCAGGCATTCTCGCCAGTGTAGGCGGAGTTTGTCCCGCCGAGGTCGGCGGCCGTGACGAGGTTGGTGCCTCCAACAGCCGTCACGTTTGGATCGGCGGCCGGAACGGAAACGCCTGGAACAAATTTGCCGCCGCCACCCGCGAAATAGCTGGTGCTGAGGCAGCCCGCTCCGGAGGCGTCACCCGAGGCCGCAACGAACGTGATCCCTTCGGCATTCCCCTGCTCGAAGAGTTCGGAGAAGATTTTCAGGACTGCCGTTTGGTCTTGGCCATTGTTGTAGGCCGCCGTGTAGTTGAGTTCGCACTGGCCGAAGGACATCGACACAACGTCCGCGACGTCGTCGTTGACGATCGCAACGTAGGCCGAGATCAGCGACTGGTCGCTCAGATCCGGAGTGTTGTACAGCATGACGTGGGCGCCGGGCGCGCCGCCGAGGACCTGTTCGACGTCGGCCGTCGCTTCTTCGGCGGCCGGATTGGTCGCCGAGAAGGCGGTGCCGCCGTTGACCAGCCTGCGGGCGAAGAGCGCAGGGTCAGACTGCTGGCCCGAGTTCTGCCGGAAACCCATCTGCTCGAACAGTGTGGTGATGTCGCTGTCCTGCACGTCGCTCGCCATGATCACGGCGACCGTGCTGCCGGTTCCGTCCAGACGCTTTCCCTTGCCGATCGTGGTCTGGTAAGAGGGAAAGCTGTAGGCCTGCTTGAGATCGTTGTAGAAGTATCCTGGCACGGTGCCGTCCGCGCCCTGGGCGTAGCCCCAGGCGCTCGAATGGATGTAGCCGCCGGCCATGCGGTGGATGTAGCCGCTGGCCATGCGGTGGATGAACGGAGCTGCCTGATATGCCGTCGGGCTGAAGGCCGACACGATCGCTCCGACCGACGCCAGCGAGGGCGGCAGGACGAGGTTTTTTCCGGCGACCACAGTTGATTGTCCGGACGGTGTCATCGCCAGCGCAAGGCTGATGTTGAACGCGGCGTTTACCTGCGCCGTGGTCCCGGCCACATGCAAAGACCGGCTCTGCGGCGTCACATGCAATCCCAGGTCGGTGAGCGCCGCAGACACCAGGTTGACGGTCTGCTGACTGGCCCCGAACTGGGAGGCAAAGTCGTTCGGCTGCAACCACTTATGGTATTGCGGGGAGGCAGGGTTCTGTTGCGCGGCGAGAAGGGCGGCCAAACCGGTCGGGTTCCTCAGCGGCAGGATCACGTCGAACTCGACCGTCTGCGCGGGCGGGAGTGCCGCGACCATTGCCAGCTTCGGCCCGGCAACCGGTTGTGGTGTT
This sequence comes from uncultured Acetobacteraceae bacterium, assembly GCA_964250835.1. GTDB lineage: Bacteria > Pseudomonadota > Alphaproteobacteria > Acetobacterales > Acetobacteraceae > CAXTPV01. The sequence goes on from CAXUIA010000119.1 coordinate 2,031, forward strand.
GGGGGAGCGGGCGGACCAGCCGGTGATTGGGACGCCTGCGCGGCAGGTGCAGCCCGCGATGGAGCTGGCGGGGACTGAGACGGTGACGACTTTGGCGCGGGTGCTGGCGCCGCCGCCAGCGCCGTGGCTGTTGAGGCGAGTAAGCCCACCGCAACAAAGGTTGAACCTAACGGACGCATGATTGATCTCCTGTTCCGACCGCGGGCTCGACCATCCCCCGCGATCAGACGGTTTGGCTCTAGTGCCCAGACGTTAATCAAATCTTTCAGGCGTCATCGAAGGATCGAAAATTAGAGCATTTTGTTGCCTTGTTCTCCGCGCATGGGACGTTTGAGCGAGGCCTTGCTCGCAGTTCGGCGCATGCGGGGCCGGAACGCCGATTGTTCAGAGATTGGTAAGTCTGTCAGCGCAGCATCGCTGGCGACAGGGCGTGCAAAGAGTGTCTATGAAACCGAAAGGTCTCTATTCATCCGATTGCTTGTTTCGGGCGGTGCAGGCGTTTCTTTGCGGCTGCCTTCTCGTGCTGTTCGGATGGTCCGGCGCGCACGCCCAGTTCACCAGATTTGAGAATTTTGCCGACGAGCAGGGGCTGGGGAATGCGTCGGTGTCGGCGCTTGCTCAGGACCGCCAAGGCTATGTTCTGCTCGGAACCGAGGCGGGATTGTTCGATTATGACGGTTCGCAGATCGCACCGCTCGCGGCAGCGGCCGGTTTGCCCTCCGACGCGTTCATCCGAAAGATCATCGTCGATGAGCGCGGCTGGGTCTGGGTCGTTACGACCGACACAGTCTATCTGCGTCAGGCAGGCCGCTTTCATGCGATCGACGCAGGCAAGGATCTAAAACTGTTCTCGCCACATCTCTTCGCGCGCCTGGCCCGGAGCGTGGTCATCGACAACGGAGGCAATCTGGTCAGCGCGCCGGTCGGTGAGCGAGGGGTCGGGCACTTCGCGCCGCTTCTGAACAAAACGTTGTTGAAGGCGACGCCGACCCTGGCGCCGGTGCACTTCATCGTCGCCGACGGGCCGGATGCGCTGATGATCGGGTGCGGCTCCGGTCTCTGCCGTTTCGCCAGTGGTGAATTGGTCCGTATCGGCCCGATGGAGGGTTTGCCCGAGGATGTCTGGCAGGTTGCATTGCGCTCGCCGGACGGGACACTCTGGGCGCGAAGCCTGGACCGGTTAGCATGGCGCGCTTTGGGCGATCTGAAATTTCATGTCGTAACCGTGCCGGGCGGACAAGGTCACTTCAACGCCGCGGTCCCGGCCCGTCTTGATCTGATCGCCGACCGTCGCGGCGGTGTTTTGACCCAGGGCGAAGAAGGTCTTCTCGACTTTGATGGAGGAAAGTGGCGAGAGTTCCGCCATCATGAGGGCGGTCTTTCGGCAAGCCCCGTGCAGTCGATGGTTTTCGATCGCGAGGGATCGCTTTGGGTCGGCAGCATCGGCCATGGCGCTTTCCACAGCCTAGGTTGGAACAACTGGGAGCATTGGACGGCAGCCGACGGCCTCCCGAGCGACATCGTGTGGTCGATGACCAGGCCGGCAGGCGGTCCGCTCTGGGTCGCGACCTGGAGCGATGCCGTTCCGCTTGACGGCCATGTATCGGGCGTCCCGGGTGGAAGCGAGAACGTCTCCGCGACACGTGGCGGGCGTTTGTGGTTGGCCCCGCTTCGAGCGCCTCTGGCGCGTCTCGATCGAACGGGCGGCAAGCTTGATCGCGTTTCGATCAGCGGGATGGTCGCCTCAACGTTCCTCGATCCGGCCAACCATTTTTGGATAGCGACTGATAAGGGATTGTTGCTCGTTGCGGACGCAGACGCCGCGGCGGACAGGTTGAAGGCGACGGTGGCGCTTGCGGCACCGACATTGCAAGCCACAACCGATCTTTCGGGGCATGTCTGGGCCGTGACCCTCGACGGTTTGTATCGACGCGGCGAAAACGGGCGCTTTGAACGAGTGAGCGTGACGTTGCCGCCGGGACAGGGGGCTGAAGGCTTGGCGTTTGCCCCCAATGGTGATTTGTGGGTAGCAACGGACCGCGGGGGGATTTGCCGCTATCGGCTGACCAACGGCCGAGCCGAACCGCTCGCCTCGGTTTCGACGCCCCAAATTGGATCGAACAACATCCTGTTCATGTACCGCGACCGGCGCAGCTGGATGTGGGTAGGCACCGACCACGGCGTCGACATGCTTGACGGTCGCAACTGGCGTCATTTCGACGTTTCCGATGGGCTGATCAGCAACGATCTCGACCAGTGGGCCATGTACGAGGATGTCGACGGCTCCATGTGGTTCGGAACGAGCCGCGGATTAAGTCATTTCAGGGATCCGGAACACCTTCCGCCAATCGCACCGCTTCATCCGGTCATCACGCAGATTGCCATCGGCAGCCGGATACTGCCGAACCTGCCTGGTATTCGGGTCGACTGGACTTCCGCGGCGTTGGTTATTGGGTTTGCCGATCTGGATTTCGCCCGTGGCCGCAACATCGCTTTCCGCTACCGCTTGAACGGCCTCGACGCTGGCTGGACCGACACGATGGCGCATGAGGTGCGTTACGCGAGCTTGCCTGCGGGAAAACTGCGCTTTGAACTGATGGCGATTGACGCTGCACACGACACGATTTCCGCCCCTATCGGGTTTACCCTCCGGATCCGCGCGCCGTGGTGGAGACGCTGGTGGTTCTACGGTTTGTGTATAGCCCTGACCGGCGGAACGATCGCTGCTACGTGGCAGGCGCGCGTCAGTTTGCTCGTCCGGCAGCGACGTCAGCTGGAGGCGCTTGTCGGTGAGCGAACGGCCGAGATCGAGCGGGCGAGATGCGAGCTGCAGCATCTGGCGATGTCCGACGCTCTGACGGGGCTGCCGAACCGGAGAGCGCTCATGAGCGCGCTGGAACGCCAAGTTGCCGAGGCGCTCGCGTCGGGCAAGCCGCTGGCAGCCCTGCTTTGCGACATTGATCATTTTAGAAAAGTTAACGATGGTTTCGGCCACCTTGCCGGCGACGCAGTTCTTTCCGAGTTTGGTGCACGAATGAGGGCGGCACTACGCGAAGCAGAGTCGGCCGGCCGTTATGGCGGTGAGGAATTTTGCATTGTTATACAGGGAACGCCGGAGGTCGTGGCCGAGCGGGTCGGCGTAATCCGTTCTGCAATCTCTGATGCACCCTACGCGCTTGGAGGTGCGGCACAGACGATCACATCAAGCGGCGGCCTGGCTTTCCTGCGGGATGGCGACACGGCGCTCTCTCTCCTTCAACGTGCCGACACGGCTCTGTATCGGGCCAAGCAGGAGGGCCGGAACCGGGTCGAATACGAGCAGAGCCAAATGGATGACGAGGCCGGTGCATTAAGGGGTTCATCGAAGTCGCCTTCCTCGCAGCGCGCCGAGCTGGAGCGAGATCTTCGGATTGCTCTCGCGCAAGAAGAGTTCACACTCGACTATCAGCCGGTCGTCGACATGCGACGGGGACTGGTCACGTCGTGCGAGGCGCTTCTTCGTTGGCACTCCCCGATGCGCGGCAGAGTGTCGCCGGCCGAGTTTATCCCGTTTGCCGAGCAGGTCGGGCTCATGCCCGAGATCAGCGAGTGGGTTTTGCGGACAGCGTGCCGCGAGGCGGTCGAGTGGCCCGATCGGGTCGGCATTTCAGTCAATCTATCGGCTGTGCAGTTCCGGAC
>CAXUIA010000119.1:5718-7289 GCA_964250835.1 uncultured Acetobacteraceae bacterium
GGTCGCCAAAGTGGAGGCGGCGCTTGCGGAGACCGGCCTCAAAGCTATCCGGCTCGAATTAGAGGTTACTGAGACCGCAATGATCACCGAGGCGGCCGTGGCGAGCGCGATGCTCGATGAACTGCGTTCGCTCGGCATCATGGTTGCCTTAGATGATTTCGGGACCGGTTATTCATCTCTGAGTGTCCTCAGAACGCTTCCGTTCGACCGTATCAAGATCGACCGCTCATTCGTCCAGGACCTTGGAGTGACGCCAAAGGCGGCAGTCATCGTGCGTGCCATTGCCAAGATGTGCGAGACCCTCGGCGCCGCAGTCACGGCGGAGGGTGTCGAGACGGAGAAGCAAGCCGAAGAGCTTAGAAGGGCGGGATGTTTTGAGCTCCAGGGATATTGGATCAGCCGCCCCTGTCCGCCGCTTCGGGTCCGTGAGTGGATGGCGACCTACGCCGGCCGTCAATGGCCGGCAGCTCCGCTCGTCAGGCCTCGTGCCGGACGTCGGCTCGAAACCGCCCATTGAGTGAGATCGGTGCCGTCCGCACGTGAAGGAAGTCGGGGCGGAGTGGTGAGAGCGGTTACCATGCTGGCGACCGGATGCGCGGCCTCCCTCAGCATGTTCTTTCCAGCTGGCAGCCGGACGACGCAGGATGGAGCCAATCCGGATGACGGTTCAGGTCTTTCTCCGCTATACCAAGCAGGCATGCTGACCGATTTGCCGAACCTGCTAACCTTATCTCGGATTGCTGCCATTCCGTTGCTGGTGACGCTTGTTCTGCTCCGCGGCCCGGAGTCCGACTTGGCGGCGGCGCTGATCTTCGCGCTCGCCGGCGTCACCGACTGGTTTGACGGGCACTTGGCGCGGTCACGTGCGATGTCGTCCGATCTCGGTCGCATGCTCGATCCGATCGCCGATAAGCTGCTGGTCGGAGCGTCGCTGATGGTGCTGGCCGGGGCGACGCGCCTGCCGTTCGCGGGCCTGTTGCCGGCCATCGTTATCCTGCTGCGTGAGATCTTGGTGAGTGGGCTGCGGGAATATCTGAGCGCGTTGCGGATCGGCCTGCCGGTCACGCGTCTGGCAAAGTGGAAGACCGGGGCGCAGATGGCGGCGCTCGGGCTGCTGTTGGCGGGTGATGATGGAGCACGTGTGGCCGGCCTCGGGTTTGTCCATGCCGGATCAGTCGGCTCGGTCCTGCTATGGATCGCGGCCTTGCTGACGTTGATCACCGGGTGGGACTACCTGACTGTCGGATTGCGTCATGCTGGCGGCACGGTGCCGGTGCGACCAGGGCCCGCGCGTTAAGCCGGCCACACTCCGGGCGCAACTCGCTCTCGAAACCTTGAGCGGAGAGTGCTGACAGGGCACATTCCGGCCCGACGGCGGAGACCTGTCCGCGAAGGAGCTTGCTCGATGCGCCGCCTGGCAGTCCCGTTCGCAGCGTTCACTCTCGCCGGTTGCTCCGGCTTCGGCCAATTCACTCACAACACATTCACGCTGCCGGGAGCCAATCCGGACCTGCCCGCCGGTGCGAGCGAGAACATGCTCCGCGCGCGGGCTAGGCCGACCACCATCGAGC
>CAXUIA010000119.1:7299-7700 GCA_964250835.1 uncultured Acetobacteraceae bacterium
GGTCCGCCGAAGCCGTTTCCGACGCTCGGCGAAGTCGAGAAGCAGACGCAGAATGGCCAGATGTCGGCCTCGCCTGGCGATGAAGGTACGGGGCCGGGCGTGGGCCCGTCCGCCTTTAACCCGAGCAATGGCCAGACCAGCGGATCCCGGTTCAAGATGGAGCCCAATCCGAATGCTCCGAGCACGATCACCATCCCGAACGGGAACGGCACCAGCACCGTGATCGCGCCTGACGGCAGCGTGAAGGTCATCCCAACGCCCAAAGGGTCTGGCGCGAGCGGGCAATAACGCTGTTGGTTATACAAATCGTATACCTTGCCTCGTTGCGCGAGCGCGCCGGGCTCGATGAGGAGCGCGTCGCGCTGCCCGACGGTGTTGGAACGGTTGGTGCTCTGATCGCA
>CAXUIA010000120.1:0-1729 GCA_964250835.1 uncultured Acetobacteraceae bacterium
GCGCGCTCCGATGCGTCCGTTGCCAGCTCGGCTCGCTCGAAAGCCAGCAGAATGCGGGCGCGCAACGCTTCCGCATCGGCAACCCGCTTCAGACCTGGCGCGAACACCGCCCACTCGTCGTGGCCGAAATAGGAATGGGTCGACCCTGTCGCGATGACGAGCTGGTCATAGTGCACGCACGGGCCGTCGGTCGTGACCGTGCGCGCGACGCGATCGATCCCCGTCACTTCGGCCATCACAACCCGCACGTTCTTTTGGTGCGTCAAGCCGCGTATTGCCCAGGCGATGTCGCTCGACGAGAGAGCCGCCGTTGCCGCCTGGTAAAGCAGCGGCTGAAAGGTGTGGTGGTTTTCGCGATCAATGAGAGTAACCGACACATGTGCACGCCGCAGCGCACTCATCGCGGCAAGTCCGCCGAAGCCGGCGCCGATGATCACGACATGCGGCCGATCTTGCGCCACGTAGCCTCGCTTCGTTGGTGAGGATGTTCGGTAACTCGCGCTAGCCCGGTTGGTTCAATGACAGCACACGACGCAATCACAGAGAGCTGGAATCGAGTATAAATCGAGCGATACCAAGTAACGTCCAGTAGCCCTACTCACGCGATCCGAGAACAAAAAGACCCAAGAAGATGGGTGTGATCGGTCATCTGGCAACCGCAAACTATTCTGATCAAATTGGACCGCATCCAGCCGACCCGAGCGACGTTGGGCTGTCGAACATAACGCCTCGGAGGCTCACATGAGCAGCACCAAGACCACAGAAGTCTACCTGACCGGCCTGCGCAACCAGCACGCCGTCGAGACGCAGGCGATCGGAACCATCAAGAACGAACTCTCCCGGATGGAGCCCTACCCCGACCTTCATGCGCGGATGGAAATCGAGCGGGAGCGGTCGACCGAGCAGGCCGCTCGTCTCGACAAGCTGCTTGCCAAGCACGGCTCCAGCGCTTCGGCGGTCAAGGAGGTCGTAACGGGCACGGTCGCGACCGTCGCCGGCTTCGCGCACGCCGGATCGTCCGACGAGGTGCTGAAGAACGTCCTCGCCGCCATCGGCTTCAAAGCCTACGAGATCGCCTCCTACAAGGTGCTCTCGACACTGGCCGAGGCGGCGGGTGCCAACGACGACGTCGCCGTGCTCAATCAGTCGATGACCGAAGAGCAGGAGATGGGCGACTGGCTCGGCAGCCACCTCCCGACTCTCGTCCAAGCCTTTCTACGGCGGCAGGCTGCCTAGGCCAGCATCCCGCCACGTAATCCTAAGCCGTCCCCAACCGAGGCCACGCGCGCCGGCGCGGCCTCGGGCAACGGCAAGACCGGCCGAGGCGCCGCCGCGTAGACCCGCTTGGATGCTCCCGCCACTGGTCCACGGCCGCGGGTTCGCGACCCGAAGCCGCGCGCGGGATCCGAACAGCAGCAACATGTTAGCCTCGCTCGGACTCCACAAATTTCAAGTTCCCCGCGCTGCATTGCCGCCCCGCCGCCCCGGATCCGGACTCCACGAATTTCAAGTTCGCGCGCGCAACGGTCCCGTCGCGGCAAGCCACACTCCGCGTCACCAGCAATCGTGTAACGTGAAGTCCTTCCCGCCTTCGCCACAACGTGGCGCCACGCGCAGCCCGGAACCCACACATGCCCTTTGACCGCCGCACTCTCCTGATGACAACGCTGATGACCGGCTTACCCACCGCCGTCGTCCGTGCCGAGACCAAGCCCCTCCACCCCGATAA
>CAXUIA010000120.1:1762-5381 GCA_964250835.1 uncultured Acetobacteraceae bacterium
CAAGGACGTCTGCCGGCGCTTCGCCAAGCACGGCTATCTCGCCATCGCCCCCGAGCTTTATGCGCGCCTGGCCGATCTCTCGACGATGTCCGATCCGCAACAGATCTTCCGTGACGTCATCATGAAGGCGCCAGACGCCACCATCCTGTCCGATCTCGACAGCACCATCGCCTGGGCATCCAAGCATCACGGCGACATCACCCGTCTCGGGGTCAACGGTTTCTGCCGCGGCGGCCGCGACACGTGGCTGTTCGCCGAGCACAACCCCCGGCTCAAGGCAGCCGTCGCCTGGTATGGTCCGGTCCGTAGTGCAACTTCGCCGATCCAGCCGCGCAGTCCGTTGGACGCCGCAGCCTCGTTGCGCTGCCCGCTGCTCGGCCTTTACGGCGGCAAGGACGACAGCATCCAGATCACCGACGTCGAGGCCGCCGCGAGTGCCGCGCGCGCCGCCGGCCAGAACGTCGACATCAAGGTCTTTCCTGATGCGGGCCACGGTTTCCACGCCGACTACCGAGCCAGCTACAACCCGGCCGCCGCCGCCGCCGGCTGGAACGACGCGCTCCGGTGGTTCCAAGCGCACGGGGTCTCTTAGGCACTCAGGGCTCAGCCCCGAGACCCCGCTGGGGCGCTAGGCGCCGGACGCCGTTACGAGCTCTCGGAACCCGGCCTCGTCGACGACACGCAGACCAAGTTCGGCCGCGCGCTTCGCCTTGCTTCCGGCCTCGCGGCCTAGCACCACCAGATCCGTCTTCTTCGACACCGTGTCCGTCACTCTCGCACCGAGCCGCTCGGCCAGCGCCTTCGCCTCCGGCCTCGTCATCGTCTCCAGCGTCCCCGTAAACACCACCGTCTGCCCCGACAGCGCTCCACTCCCGACCGCTTCCGGCACGATGTCCGTCAGCTCCGCCGCCAGCGACCGAACGACCTCCACGTTCCGCTCTTCGGAAAAGAACGCCACCAGCTCATCGGCAATCGCCGTCCCGATCCGCCCGATGCTGCCCAGCGCCGTGCGTGCCTCCGATCCAACTTCACGAGCCTCGATCATCGCCGTGACCCAGCTCTCCCAATCGCCGTAATGCCGTGCCAGCAGCTTTGCGTTCGCCTCCCCGATCCGCCTGATCCCGAGCGCATAGATGAACCGTCCGAAACCGATCCGCCGCCGCTCCTCGATCGCCCGCAGCAGGTTGCGCGTCGACGCCTCGCCCCAGCCATCGCGCGACGCGATCTCCGCCTCATGCGCCCGCAGCCGAAAAATGTCCGCTGGCTCGCGCAGCTTCCCCTCTTCAAAGAACGCCGCGATCGTCCGCTCCCCCAGCCCCTCGATGTCGAACGCCAGTCGCGACACGAAATGCGTCAATCGCTCCACCGCCTCCGCCGCACACACGACCCCGCCCGTGCAACGACGCCCCACCTCGCCCGGCGGCCGCCCCGCCGCACTCCCCCACACCGGACAGATCTCCAGCGGCAAGAAAGCCGCTGCACCCTCCGGCCGCTTCTCCCGCACCACGTCCACCACCTGCGGGATCACGTCGCCCGCCCGCTGCAGCAACAGCGTGTCGCCCACGCGTATGTCCTTGCGCGCGATCTCGTCCTCGTTGTGCAGCGTCGCCCGCGTCACCAGCACGCCGCCGACGTTGACCGGCTGCAGCTTGGCGACCGGCGTCAAAGCCCCCGTCCGCCCTACCTGGATCAGGATGTCCTCGAGCACGGTCGTCGCCCGCTCGGCCGGGAACTTCCACGCCGTCGCCCAGCGCGGCGCCCGTCCCGCAAACCCGAGCCGTGTCTGCAGCGACAGGTCATCTATTTTGTAGACCACGCCATCGATGTCATAGGCGAGCCCGGCCCGTTCGGCACCCATCCGTGCCTGAAACGCGTCCGCCGCCTCCGAGTCCGCCAGCCGCTCCGACAGTGGATTGACCTCGAACCCCCAGCCACGCAGCCGTTCCAGAAATCCCCAGTGCGTGTCCGCCACTCTCTCGCTCGACATTCCCTGCGCATAGGCAAACAGCGCCAGCGGACGCGACGCCGTGACCGACGCGTCCAATTGCCGCAACGAACCCGCAGCCGCATTTCGCGGATTGGCAAAAACCTTCCCGCCCGCCGCCGCCTGCCGCTCGTTCAGCGCCAGGAACTCCGCCTTGCCGAGAAAGATCTCGCCCCTGATCTCGATCGCTGCGGGCGCTGTCCCGCGCAGACGCTGCGGAATTGCGTCGGCAAGTGCCCGAATGTTGGCCGTGACGTCTTCGCCCGTCAGCCCATCGCCGCGCGTGGCCGCCCGCACCAGCCGCCCGCGCTCATAGGTCAGTGAGATCGACAACCCATCGATCTTCGGCTCGCCGACCATCGGCAGCGGCGTCTCCGCCGCCAAGCCCAGAAACCGACGCGCGCGCGCCACGAACGACCGGAATTCCTCGCCTCCGAACACGTTGTCGAGCGACAGCATCGGCACCGCGTGCTCGACCTTGGCGAACGCCCCCTCCGGCGCCGCGCCCACACGCGCGGACGGGCTGTCGGGCCTGATCAGCGCCGGAAACTGCTGCTCGATCTCGGCATTGCGCCGTCGCAATGCGTCGTAGCCGGCGTCGTCGATTTCCGGCGCGTCCTCCTGGTGATAGAGCCTGTCGTGACGCGCGATCTCGGCGGCGAGCGCGGCGAGTTCCGACCGCGCCTCCTCCTCCGTCATTGCGCCCACTTCGCTCACGCCAGGATCTCGTCGATATCGGCGGTCCGCCGGTCCGGTGACCCGGTTGGCGCAAACATTTCGACCTGGTCAAGCGCCAGCACCGGCAACCCCGACTGGACACGCAGGAAGCGCAACTCCCACGGCCGCGCCGCCGGCCTGAACCGGTGCGGCGCCCCATCGATCCCGCCGATCGGCGCCTCGTCCTCGCGCTCGGCGAGCAGCGCCCAGTCGCGTCCATCAAACGACCCGAACAGCCGCAGCACGCTTGCCCGCAGGTCGCCGTCGACCGGTCCATGCAGGCGCACCTCGCCCAGCACGACCGCGCGCGCGAACTCCGCCTGCCACCACGGGTATTCCGTGCCGCCCACGATCAGTTGCACTGTGCCCGTCAGCGGGCCGCCCACCAGCGCCGACCCGTCTTGACCATCCGAAGTCGTGCACGCCGAAGCGTCGCCGCCGAGATCGGATATTTCGTTGTCCGCTGTCATGTCGCACGGCAGATCCCGAACCACGATCAGCCGGCGCATTGCCCGCCCATAAGCCGCCGCAAGCAGATCCGGATCCTGCTGCAGCGGCCGGAGATAAAGCGTTCGATGACCGCACACTGCATCCACGTTCACGGCGTCGCGCCCGGGCAGCCCTGCACAAAGCACGATCCGCGAGCCGGCCTCCCGGAATGCGGAGGCCTGGCATCCGACGCCTGCACTTCCGTCGGGCGACGTGGACGACACGAGCCCCGCCGCCCGAACACGTGCAACCAAGGCGGCAAACGACATCTCGCTCGGATGCACCACCGCGACGCCCTGCTCGCTCATCCTGCGGTCAAACACCTCCTCACCCGCGAACGCCGGCTGTTCCTCCAGCGCCGAAGAGACGTGGAGCGGCGCCCCGGCCCAACGGGGCCGCGAAAAAACCCCCCCCCAAGGGGAGCCCCAT
>CAXUIA010000120.1:5391-7694 GCA_964250835.1 uncultured Acetobacteraceae bacterium
GCCGATGTTCGGTGGTGGGGCGCCGGTCCCTGGGGCGCCGCTACAATCCGACCCGACAGTCGGATCCCGATGGTTGCCGCCAGCCGTGCAAAGGCGCGATGGATCAGACGCCCGCTCTCGAAGGCGGCCGCCGGCACGATCACGCACTCGATGCGCGTTGGCTGGTCAAGCACCGCGCAATCAGCCACCGTAATCCCGAGTGTCGCCATGGTGGCCGCGATCAGCGGTGTCGTGAACAGGGTCTCCAGCGGCGCGTGCGCATGAAACAGCAGCCGAGCACCAAACGTCGCCCTGCTCCAGCACCGCGACAGCGCCCCCGCCAGAAACGCCGCCCGCTCCGCGCTGAGAAGCCCCGCATAAACCCAGGTGCCGCCCAATTCGGCGACCGGTCGCACCGAAGTCGTCCAACATCCTGACACGGGCTGCGGCGCTCCAGTTCCAGCCTCCCACTGTGCCCCGGAGACGACAAGTCGATCGGCAAAATCATAAAGTCCCCAACCTTTGAGGGCCGCGGGGACATAGGCCGCCCCGTAACAAGTCTCGATCGGCGGCTCACTCTCGATAACCCGCGCAACAACCGGCTCGCACCTGATCAGCGTCATGAGTCCTGAACCACGTAGGCGGGTCCGGGGCCGCTGCCCCGGGCCAGGGGTGGGCCCCCGGGCCGCCACCACCGCATCGCCCCCGCCCCCGCCCCGGCCGGCACCGGTTCCCCCGCCCGCCGCCGCGCAAACGCCGCGCGGCGCGCGCCCGCGTCCAAAACCGCAACGTCGGTGATCGTCGAGCCACCCACAACACGTTTGGCGACGCGCAGATGGTGATCGCCGCGCGCTGCCACCTGCGGCGAGTGCGTCACCACCAGCACCTGCCGTGAAGCAGCGACCAGCGCCAGCCGTTCGCCCACTGCCGAGGCGGTCGCGCCGCCGATCCCGGAGTCGACCTCATCGAACACCAGCGTGCCCGCTGGCGACCCTGCCGCCAGCACCACCTTCAGCGCCAGCATCAAACGGGACAGCTCACCGCCCGACGCCACTCGTCCGAGTGGCCCCGGCGCCTGCCCCGGATTGGCCGCGATCAGAAAGGCGACTTGGTCCGCGCCGCCCTCGCTCCATGCACTCTCCGCCAGCAACGCCGCATCCACCACGAAGCGCGCCCGTTCAAGCTTGAGCGGCACGAGTTCTCGCAGGACGGCCTGCTCTAATCTGCGGGCCGCCGCACGCCGCACCGACGTCAGCCTTGCGCACGCGGCGATAAAGGCCGCTCGCGCCCGCGCGCAATCCGAGGCGAGTGCCTCGATCCCGCGCGTCCCCGCATCCAGCGCTGCCAAACGCGCCTGATAGTCCGCCAGCAGCTCCGGCAACTCGGGCGGTGCAACCCCGTATTTCCGGCCGATCGCGCGCAGCGCGAACAGGCGCTCCTCCGCCGCCTCGAGCGCCCGTGGATCGGCCTCGCTCTCTCCTGCCAGCCGGCTCAGCAGGCTTTCCGCCTCTGCCAGTGCCTCTTCCGCCCGCTCGAGCGAAGCCGCCGCCTCCGCCGCCAGCCCATCGGCCCGATCAAGCCGCGCCAACGCCCGTGCCGCCGCCCGGAGCGAGGCTGCCGGTCCCGACGACCTTCGGTCCCGTGGCGTTAATTCGGCGAGTGCTGCCGCCACTGCCTCACCACGTCGCTCGTCCTGCTGGAGTTCAACCCGAAGTGCGGCCAGCCGCTCCTCCTCGTCGGATCCCGGTTTGAGGGCTGCGAGCTCGTCGGCCGACGCGCGCAGCCATTCCGCCTCACGCGCAGCACTTTCGATCGTCTCGCGTGCCTTGGCCAGTTGCGTGTCCAGCAGGCGCCACGCTGCATGCAGCTGCCGAACCTCCTCGCGCTGCCCGGCATCGACGCCAAACGCGTCAAGCAAGCCGCGGTGCGTCGACGGGTCGGCGAGCCCCATCTGCTCGTGCTGCCCCTGCACCTCGACCAAGAGCGCGCCAACACGACGAAGCAATCCCGCGCCCACGGCCTGGTCGTTGACGAAGCCGCGCGAGCGTCCGTCACGGCTGACCGAACGGCGGAGCACAATCGCCTCGTCCTCCACGGCGATGTCGCTGTCCGACAGCAGCGCGCGCGCCGGATGTCCGTCGGCCACGCTGAAGGTGGCGCTGACCGCGCACATCTCCACACCCGACCTGATCAGTCCCGGCCCGGCGCGCTCGCCGAGCGCCAGCCCCATACTGTCGAGCAGGATCGACTTGCCCGCGCCCGTCTCTCCGGTCAGCACGGTCAGGCCCGCTCCGAGCTCTAGCTCGAGACGCTCGATCAGCACC
>CAXUIA010000121.1:0-1372 GCA_964250835.1 uncultured Acetobacteraceae bacterium
GGGGACGCGGGCGGCGTTGCCGGCGCTGCTGGGCTACGTGGTGCTGGGCCTGTTGGCGGGCGTGGGGTTCGACACGGCGCAGGGGCCGGGCGCGCGGCCGCTGCACTGGGCGTTGCTGGGGCTGGCGATCGTTGCGACCGGACTGCTGACATGGCGGCTGGGCCGGATCCTCGCATTGGTGATGCGGTTGCCGTTGCCGACGGGTGGGCGGGTGCGTGGAAGTTTGCGACCGGATGTGGAGTCTGGAGCCGAGCCGGTGCGGTTGCGAGGACACGGCTAAGTGTCGGTGGTCGTGGGGGGACGCCGGTCGAGCTGGCGCAACGGTGCCGCGCGGCCGGCTCCGGCGCGGATGGCGATGGGGCTCGCGCTTTCGCTGATCGCCTTCGTGGCGCTGGCCGCCTACCGGTTCGCGGTCCAGACCGGCGCGTTCCGCAACTCCGACGATGCCGCCAATTTTCTTGCCGGCGTCGACATGGCGGACGGGAACTGGAACCTGCACGGCTGGGTGCTGGCGTACGACAATTATTATCCGACGGAAGTTTTGGGCCAGGCGGTCCTGAAACTGCTGTTCGGATATCATCCGATTTTCATGCAGGGAATGGAGGCGCTCGACTGGGCGGCGATCGGGTTTGCCGGAACGTTTCTGGCCTGCTCGGGCATGCGGGCGCGGCATCTGCCCGGGGTCATCTCGATCGCGCTGGCGCTGCTGTCATTCAACATCTTCGAGCATGATTTCCGTGACGTGACGATCCTGAACATCGGGTCGCACGGGCTGACGATCCTGCTCACGCTGCTGACGTTCGGGCTTGTGCGCGCCGGCGACAGCCCGGCGCCAGCGACGCGTGCCGGCCGGGTGGCGCGGGTTTGTCTGCTCGGCGTGATCATGATCGCGGGCAGCTTTGCCGATCCGGTGTTCAACGTGATCGCTTGTCTGCCGGTGGTGGCGGTGTCGCTGCTCGGGATGCGCGGGCGGGCGTGGCGCGGTCGTGCGGCGCCGCTCCTGCTGGCGATCGTCGGTATGGTGGGCGGGCGCGTCCTGGTCGGGGTCATGGGCCAGGTTGGCGGATTTACGAGCACGTCGCTGTCGGTTTCGCTCGCAAGCTTTCCGGCGCTGCTCGATCATTTCCAGTTCGCTGCGGACAGCATCGCCCGACTGTTCGGGGCCGAGTTCTTCGGCCGGACGTTTGGTGGCGACGTTGTGCACGGGCCGGCTCTTGCTCTGTTGAGAGCGCCGTTCGTGCTGATGCTGGCCATCGGCTGGTGGAAGGTCGGCGCGGAGCTGGTCGGCCGGGTCGAGACCTGGCCGGACGGGGAGCGGGCGCCGTCGGGCGATCTTGATTATCTGCTTTGGTTGGGCCTGACGTTCTGCGTG
>CAXUIA010000121.1:1382-7689 GCA_964250835.1 uncultured Acetobacteraceae bacterium
GGCCCTGGAGGGCTATCGCGGCGCGATCCTGGTGGCGCGACGGTTCGGGCCATCGACGTTGACGGCGGCTTACGGGGTTGGCGCCCTTCTTTTGTCGATCGTGTTCGGGGTGATGCTGGTTTCGCACGACTCTCCGCGGAAGGTCGTTGCGATCGCGCAGGTTCACCAGCTGATCGATGTGCTGCGTCAGCACGGTCTTCGTCACGGCTTTGCCGGATATTGGGAAGGTCAGATCGTGACGGCGCTCTGCGACCGCGAGATCAGCAGCATACCGCTGACCGAGGGTGCGGACGGGCGGTTGCACCCGCTGGCGTATCTGACCAATCTGGACTGGTCCCGAGCGGCGGCGCGCGGATGGCAGGGACGCACCTTTTTTGTCTCCGAGCGGAGCAATCGGCCAAGCCCGCTGCAGATGTCCGAGGCGGCGGTGATCCGTGAGTTCGGCCAACCGGCGGAGCGGATCGACCTTGGGCTTTTCATTGTCAGCGTCTATAACTTTCACGATCATGCGCTGAGGTCGCTGCTGTTCTGACCGGAGACTCGACTTGCAGCGTCGCAATTTTGTAGATGTTGCGCTGTTGTCGTTCGGACGCGAGGGTGGGATCGAAGGAGTGACGCGATGAACCTGTTTCGGAACCGCGGCTGCGTGACCGCTGCCTTTGTCCTCACCCTGGCGCGTTCCGGCTGGAGCGAGAGCGTTTCGGAACATCGCCTTTACGATCACCCACAGCTGGATGCTACGACGCTGGCGTTGATCTATGACAAGATGAGCGACATCACGCCGGATTTCCGGCCTTACGTTCAACGATCGAGCGCCTATACGGGGGCTTCCATATTTGGACGCGACAAGGTGTTTTCCGGCGAAATGGCCTCTCTCGAGGCGCGTTACGCGACGCTCGACGTGCACGGCGTTTACGTCGTCAAACTCAGCGTGCCGCTGCAACAGTATGACTCGACGGCGCAGGCTTATGGGATCGGCTTTGACGAGTCTTCCTACATTCCGTTCTATGATCAGGCCGCCAATCAGCAGTATGGCGTTCAGTTCACCAACCGGAGCGTCATCGAAAAGATGCCGATGACTCCCGAAGCCGCGGAGGCGTTCGCCCGCCGCTTCGACCTGCCGATCACCGGGACGTTCGCCGGCAACGTCATCCTCGAAATGGCATTCAGGATCGACACTGTTCCGCCGCCGATCGGGTCGGGCGAAAAGATGCTGAACGCGGCCATCGTCGCCGCTCGTGTTTACGCGCCTGACGGACGTCTGATGCACGATTTCGCGGTCACCGTATCGTCGCCGCCAAGTTCGACATCGAGTGACGGCATCTTGAAGAATGCCGATATCGGGGGGCTCCGACTGTCGATGCCCGTCGACGCGGCGATCGCCGTCGGCAAGGCCGGCTGGACGAAGCAACTGGGAGCTCCGGACGAGGGTGTCGTTTTGTTCTTCAACGGGCTCGAGCAGACAGCTCCCAAGCATGTCGAGATGATGTTTGGAAGACCCGCGATTCCGGCACCGGGATGGGCGGTTTGCGCGGGCGAGCAAAGCGGACGGCAGGATTCGGATGACCGGATCGAAGGAAAAGGACCACCCTCCTTCGCGGATTGCGTGGCAGTGGTGACGGCGGGAGGCGCGATCAATCAGATTTCAAGCGAGCATCACCTGACGGCCATCGATCCGACCGCGCTCAAGAGCCAGCTCGACGCCAAGTACGGGACGCCGGTGGAGACCGCCAATGAAGGAAACACCAGGATCTGGGTCGGTCATGACCCGGCGGATCCGAAAGGCCGGGAAGTAAGGATCCAGGCGGTCATCAATACGCTCGCGCGGCCGGGCATGTTGGCGGTCGCCGCGTCGTATTACGGGCCGCCGGCGGTCAAGGCAGCGCAGCCTAATACGGAGACCGTGCCGAAACTGTAACGTCGATCGGTCCGGTCGAGACTGGCGAGAAGCGCTCGACCTCAGCCTGAGCGGGCAGGTCTACGGTAAGCTCATGGGCGTTCTGACGGTGGCGGGTCTGGGCCTCTAATCAGGTGATGCGGGAAGCCAGATTTGGGGCCGAACGCGCCGGACCACGGGCACTAAGTGAAGTAGCGGCCCGCGTCATCTCGACGGGCTTGACCGAGCGCTGCGAGCGTTTCGAGCATTCTGGAAATCTGACCGGTGCTGGCCTTCTGGAAGCGGCGTGAGATCTCCGAGGGTTTGCCTGGGGTTACAAGCGCGTTTCGGAGAGCCACGAAGCGCTCAGGATCGCGGGCCGGCCATGTCGGGCGGCTACTTTCTGCGACCTCGTCGACTGGCAATGTGGTCTGCACCGCACGGCGCTGCTCCAGAGGGGCTTGGAAGTCCGGACGGAGCCAGCGGACTGTCCCCTCCTCTTCTTCAGCCTGCCGGGCGATGTTCAGGGCTACCACGCGCTCGATGATTTCGGCCGCGGTCATTTCGTGTGGCCAATCGTAAGCGTCGGCGACGGCTTGATCGAGATCGTCATGCAGGCGGCGGAGGATCGAGACGTGTCCGGCATCGTGGATGTCGCGCTCGGCCGGAGTGAGAGGACGGTCTGCGCGGATGGCTTCGAGCACGTTGTAGAGGCCGGTCATGGTGAGCTGCGGATTGGTGTCGAGGCGGGTTCGGCGGAGTGCGTCGAGCTCCTCCGCGATGGCGGCAATGGTGGCGCGCTGCCGATCGTTCGCGGTTGGGAAAGGGAATGGGTCAAAGCAGCGAGTTTTAACGTAGACTGGATCATTACCGATCCCGAGATGACCACCGGCTGCGAGCGCCCAAGCGACATGAATGCGGGATGAGAGAACGCCGAGATGGAAGGCATCTTCCGTCGCGATGCAGACCAGTTTGTTGTCGGGGACAACCGTCGCGGGGAGGAAGCAGAATGGACGGTGTTTTGCCGTTTCGACCGTGGCTATGTAGCGGGTCAGGCCAGCAAGAGAGCGTCGCAATTCGGGTCGCGGCTTTCCGTGAAGCCACCATAATCTCGAGTACTCTTGAGCGTCGACGGTTCGATCTCCCTGTGCGGTGCGGTGTTCGTAAACATGGTTCCTTAGATGTTGCCAAACAGCTGGGAAGTTTTGCCTCACTTCGGTTTCGGACAAACCAAACATGTCGATGACTAAAACACCGCGGCTGCGTTGGGTCAGATCGCGTCCGTTGAGATATGGTCGGATGTGACGCTCCAGGCCTGGAACTCGACCCAGACCAAGCGAATGTGCCTCTCTCGGCGAAACGATAAAACCCGCGCCGTGGAGCTTCACGCCGGGACTGCTAATGCGTTCATTTGCACGGAGCGGAATGGCTTGCTCAGGATCAGATCCTGTCGAGAGATCCGCATTAATGCGAGCGATCGCCGACGAGAGCTGAACATCGGGAATGCCCTGGACGGTTGATCTCGCAGCGAGGACGCGCTGGAGGAGACCGGCTTGGTCACGGTTCTTGTTCGCGCGTTCGGCGACGGTCATGGCGATGCGAACGGCGGCAGAGCCGGCGCCATCGGACCAGGGATGGTCGGGTATGGCGAAGACCAGTCGCAACGGCGGGCGCGCGGCGATCGCGGCGGCGATGACACGGCGGCAGAAGGTCTGGCGGATGCTGTTGGAGGTGATGAAGCCGAAGCGGCGAGTGACCGGCTTCTTCGAGGCGAGCGCTTGCGCTGCTTTCCACCAGAAAAACATGGCCAGGTCGGCGGATTGCGGGACCTTAGGGTAGATCGCCCAAAGGGCAGTCGCATAGCCCTCACCGAGCTCGGCGCGCATATCCTTGCCGGCGATGAAGGGCGGATTGCCGACAATGAAGTCTGCCTCGGGCCAGACCGCGACACGCGGGTGGACGGGACGCATGATTTCGATACGGGCGGTCTCGTCGGGCACATTCTCCCCGGTAATCGGGTGTGGCTTGAAGGTGCGGCCGTCCCATCGGGTGATCGGCAGGCCTGCTTTGTCGCGGACGAGCTCCTCGCGGTCGCAATCCAGCAGAGCGTCAGCCTGACGGATGTTACGAAAGTCGCGAAGGATGGGTTCGGTTGGCGGAACGGCGCCGAAGGTGCGGAAATGCCATTGCAGGTGGCCGATCCAGAGCACGAGTTCGGCCACGGGAACGGCGCGAGGGTTCTTCTCGAGGCCGAGGAACTGGTGAGGATCAACGCTCGCGCCGGTTAGGGCGAGGCGATCCCCCTCCCCGCGATAAGGCTTGCGAGCGCGTCGAGAACCTCGCCTTCGAGACGCTTCATCATTTCCATGGTTACGTAAAGGAAGTTGCCTGTCCCGCATGCAGGATCGAGCACTCGGACGGCGCAAAGGCGGGCGTGGAAAGCACGGAGGGTTGCTGCCGCACCTTCGCGGTCGCCGGCCTAGAGCTTGTCGTCGGAAGCGGCCTTGTGGCCGTCCCATTCGAGACGGAGCGGTTCCATAACGGTCGGGAGAACGAGGCGCTCGACGAAGGCCCGGGGCGTGAAGTGAGCGCCCAACTGACCGCGTTGGCGCGCACTCAGCGCGTTCTCAAGCAAGGTGCCGAAGATGGCGGGATCAACGTTGGTCCAATCTCGATTGGCGGCGATGATGAGGAGGCCGACTTCCTCCTTGGTGACAGGGAGAGGTTCCGTGCTGCCGTGCGCTGCCCCGTAAAGACCGCCGTTGAAACGACGGACGACATCGTTGGCGGCGGCAGAGAAGCCACCCGTGTTCATCTGGCGCCAGAGCTCGCCCACCAAGCCTACAAAGCTTCGCGGATTGGTCTTCGAGCGTTCGAGGATGTCGGTGAAGGTCGTGGGTGTCGGCAACAGCCCTATGGATTGGGCGAACATTGAGAACAGGCAACGCATAAGGAACGAGGCGACGGCGTTTGGCGCGTGCTGGCGCGCTTCCACCGTCTGGGCCAGGCGTGCCAGGAGCTGAGCGACTTCACGGGTCACTTCGGTTCGTTTCTTCGACGGATCAAGGGAGACGGGATCGCGCCAGATTGCGGCGAGACGATCACGGATTTCGGGACGATGGAGGTCGGTCAAGTAAATTCGGAAGCCTTCGCGATCGGGAAACTGCGCGTAGTGGCGACCGGTGCCGGAGAAATCGGCATAGATGTCGAGGCAGAAGCCGACGTCGCAGACGATCAAGAAGGGTGGCGCGGGTTCGTCATCCGGCAGGTCGCGGACATAGGCTTCGGCTTGGCCCTTGGCTCGCAGCATGTGCTGCGACCATCCGCTTTAATTCCGGACGGTCTGACGGCGCGCGGTCTCGGTCTGGGTGCCGAACAGGGATGGCTGCTGTGTCGCAATGTTGGCGCCCTGTTTGGCCTCGAGAATGAAACACTCCCGCTTGTAGAGATCGATACGGCGCATGGTCTCGCGCTCGTCGGCCTCCCGGTGACGGACGCTACGCTCGAAACGATAAGCACCGGTTCCGCCCTTGGCGGGCGGGGGCGGCTCGACGCCAATGATCCCGCAGAGTTCGATCAGAAAGGGCGGTGCGTTTGTCCGCTCGGCCTGTTCTGATTGGTTCCAACGGGCGATGAAGGCTTCGATTAGGTCGGTCACAAGCACGTCCAGAGTCAGGCGGGTCTGGGGCCGCTGGCCCCAGCGGGGTTCGGGGCAGCGCCCCGTTTCGCTTCAATACCGAAACTGATATTTGAGGCCAACCGAGCTGCCGGGGTCGTTTTCGGGGGTCGTGGCCCCGGTGACGGTCCCGCCGGTGCCCACGGTGGTGAAGGCCTTGAGGCGCTTGGTGAGGTCGATCTGCACCAGGGCCTGGGTGCCGCCGCCGGCGGTGTTCTGGCGGGCGCCGACGTAGACACGCTTGGTGATGTATTTACCGCCCTCGATGCTGGCGCCCGTGTTGGCGTTGTTGCCGGTGCCGGAGCCGACGCTGAGCTTGTCGAGGCCCAGCGTGTTGCGCACCGCGCCGAGCGGGTCGAAGCCGCCGCCGCCGCCGCTCAGGGAGGCGAGTGCGGCGGCGATCTGAGCGATCTGCAGCGGGCTAAGATTGCTCGTCTCGGTGCCGAACAGGAGCAGGGCCATGACCTGGTCCTGCGGCAGGGCGGGCAGCGAGGAGAGCGAGATTTTTGGCTTGCTGGCGTAGCCGGTGACGTCGAGCTCGGCGGTGTACTGGTTAACGACGCTTTGGGCGGCGAAGTCGAGGGTGGGGTCGAGCTTGCCGTTGGTGGTGCCGTTGAAGCCGACGTCGCCCTTGGTGAAGGTGAGGTTGACGCCGGCGAGGCTGAAGGTGCCGCGGCGGAGATGAAAGCCGCCCTCGATGACGGGCGCGCGGGCGGTGCCGGTGACGGTGATGTCGACGCCCAAGGTGGCGTCGA
>CAXUIA010000122.1:0-1604 GCA_964250835.1 uncultured Acetobacteraceae bacterium
GCCGAAGAAGGTGATCATCTGGCGGAGGTGCGCTTGGAGGTCGTGGCGCAGGCTGCCGCCGTCGATCGACGGCAACTCCTCCCTGGTTTCGTCGAGATAGGCGTCGAACAGCAGGTCGCTCTTGGACGACCACCAGCGGTAGATGGTCTGCTTGCCAACGCCGGCACGCGCGGCCACGGCTTCAATGGTCAGGGCGGCGAAACCACGTTCGAGCAGCAGGTCGTCGACGGCTTCCATGACCGCCATCCTTGCCTCTTCGCTGCGACCGAACCGGTTGCCGTAGTGCCGGACCTGCCTGCTTTCCAACATAGCCGCCGGCTGCTCGGTCAAGCGTGCGCCCCTCGTCAACACCCGACCGTATCATGACAGCGGGATGGACGGCGACCTGGAGGATCAGGCCCGTGCCGCGGCGGTGCGCGGCTGCGGCCGCCACAGCAGCAGCAGGGCCATGAGCGCGAGGCCGGTCGCGAGCGTGCTCGCTTCGAGCGAGAGATCGTGGGCGAAGAGGTCGCCGAGGTTGGTGCCGGCCGTGCGGATGAGGACGATGGCGATCCAGAAGGTCGCGGCGTTGCGGAGCGCGGGCACGGCGCGCGGGCAGAGCGCGGCAAGGGCTGCGAGCGAGGTGGCCAAGGACGCGAGATCGAGGCCGAGGCCGCGGTCAAAGGCGAGGTCGTCGCCGGCGGCGGTGCCGAACGTGCCGGCCGCGAACATGCCGGTCCAGAACACACCGTCGGCCGCGGGCAGCGTCGCGCCGCTCCGCCGCGCCGTGCGCAGGCCGACGGCGACGAGGATGGCGGCGAAGAGCGCGAAGGCCGCCGGATAGGGGATCCTGGCGTCGTGCACCGTGAGGTCGGCGAGGTTGGTGGCGGCGGTGCGGCCGATGACGATGGCGAGCCAGTACCAGGCCTGGTTCGGCCGGGCGGCGCGGTGCTCGCCCCACAGGGTGAGCGCGAAGGCGAGCGCCAGGAACGGCAGGCCGCGCCAGTGGCCGAGTCGGGCATCCTCGGCGAGGACGTCGCCGGTGTTGCAGCCGAAGATGCTGGCCAGGCAGAGCGCCGACCAGTAGCGCGGATCGAGCGAGGGTTGGCTACGCATGGGCGCCGGGGCTGGCTGGGGCGAGCACCATAGGTCTCCTGCTCTCGTGGAGACGTCTTAGAAGAGACGACGCGTCACGTCAACGAGTTGACGATACGGATCGTCTTGTCTAGGAGTTTGGTGTCGAGTGTCGGGAGGATTTGGGGCATGTATACGATTGAGGAATTTCGCCGGTCTCTTGCCGAGGCCGCGCCGCCGCCGGCGGCCGGACCGGAGCTGCAGGCGCTGTGGTGGGCCGGCAAGGGGGAATGGGACCGGGCGCACGTACTCGCGGGCGCGCACGAGGGCCGATCGGCGAGCGACCTCGTCCATGCCCACTTGCATCGTCAGCGCGGCGATCATGACAGCGCGCTGAGCTGGTATGCGGATGCCGGCGAGCCGGCGTGCGACTTGCCGATCGCTGAGGAGTGGGACGCGCTGGTGCGGCGCATGCTGGCGGGTGGGTCGTCCGAGGTTGCGGCCCGGCGGGTCACCGCCGCGACACACGCCCAAGACGGGGGCCCAACGAC
>CAXUIA010000122.1:1614-2248 GCA_964250835.1 uncultured Acetobacteraceae bacterium
GGCCGAGACACTCGCGCATGACGTGGACCATCAGACTCGTCGACCAGCCAGATCCGGAGGTCGCGGTTGCGATCGGGACGCCGCTGGCGCGTTTCAACGATCGGCTGGTGGGCCAACCGGATCAGCGGCGGTTCCTCGCCGTGACACTTGCGGCGCCGGACTCGGACGCGGTCGCGGGTGGTCTGTGGGGGTGGACGATCCGCGGCTATCTCCATGTCGACCTGCTGTTCGTGCCGGAGAACGCGCGCGGCGGCGGGATCGGCCGCGCGCTCATGCAGGAGGCGGAGCGGGAAGCGGTCCGACGCGGCTGCCATGCCGCGTGGCTGTCCACCTATAGCTTCCAGGCGCCCGGATTCTATCAGAAGCTGGGGTATCGCGTGTTCGGCGAGCTGCCCGACTATCCGCCCGGCCATCGGTCGATCTTTCTGACGAAGCGGCTGGCGGGCGAGGGTGCATGACCACGCCCTGGGACAGCGCCGCTCGGTGGAAGGTCGGCCGGATCGTGGCTTGAGCTTTCCGATGTCCTGATCTCACGACGAGAGCTGCGTGGTTGCGATCAAGGCGGCGAAGACGCCGAGCGGCGCGAGGTGCGCGTATTGGCGGTGACGCAGCACGGTTCCAAGCGCGACCGCGA
>CAXUIA010000122.1:2258-4161 GCA_964250835.1 uncultured Acetobacteraceae bacterium
GCCGAGGATCAAGCCCGCCTCCTCCGTCGAGCGGCGCGCGATCAGGACGGCGACCAGAAGCTCCAGGCCGCCGGTCACGTAGCACCACCAGGCGGGATAGCCCCAGCGGACGAAATCGCTCTTGACCGCGGTTGTGCCGGTCGCATTGATCACGCCGGCAACGGCGAAGGCGGCGACGAAGAGCCAGACCGATACGGTGTGAAGCATTGGTGGTACTCCGGTCATTTGAGTGGTCGAGAGGCAGGATGGGATGCTGGTCCATCCCGCCCTCTAGCAGACTAGATATTATCTAGCGGTGCTATGATATCAAGTGGCCTTATATAGATCGGGGAGGGCGGAGTTGGGCATCGTCGAGCGGAAAGACAGGCATCGCGCCGAACGCGAGACCCGTATCGTCGCGGCGGCGCGTCTCCTCGCGGAGGAGAAAGGCTGGGAGGCGGTGACGATCCGTCGCTTGGCGGAGGAGATCGAATACAGCCAGCCCGTGCTCTATGCGCATTTCGAGAACCGGGATGCGATCGTCGCCGCTGTCGCTGTTGAGGGTTTTCGCGAGCTGACCGCAGCGCTCCGCGCGGCGGAACGCGTGTCGGGCCATGCGCGGGAGATGCGGCGAAACGTGTCCCTGGCTTATCTCGACTTCGCCCGGACGCACCCGGCGCTGTACGAGGCGATGTTCACACTGCCAACATCGCTCCGATTTGCCGACGCCGGCGCCGCGCTCGAGCTGAAGGACGCGTTCGCCGCGCTCGCGGTCGTCGCTCCAACCGGCTGCGACCGGGAACTGACGACCGAAACGTTCTGGGCGGTCCTGCATGGGATGGCGGAGCTCGAGCGCTCGGGGCGGATCCGGCCGAGTGCACGCGCCGAACGCGTCGCGCTGGTGATCGAGGGCCTGATCGGCGGATGATGTCGGCTTGCGCTGCGCTGTGCGTGCCCGGTCGTGCGGCTCGCCTCCCGCTGTTGTCCCGATCGACGCGCCGGCTGAACCCTTTTCGCGCGTTGCCGCCTCTATGACGCCGGAGGGTGCGCGGCCTCGCGAGCGGACCGGTCGGCGCCTGCGTCGTTTCGGTCGCCAGCGGAACCGGTCGCCGCAACGGGACCGTTGTCGCTTTGAACCCTCCGTTGTCTCTCGCGTCGTGTTGACCGGTCGTTGCGGAGGTCGTGGTGGGTCGAAAGCAGCTGAAACTCGGCGCCTTCATGCGTCCGGTGAGCATTCATACCGGGGCGTGGCGTTACCCGGGCGCGCTGCCCGACGCGAACTTCAACTTTCCGGCGATGAGGTCGTTCATCCGGACGCTTGAGCGCGGCAAGTTCGACGCGTTTTTTATGGCGGATCACCTTGCGGCCCTGAACATGCCGGTTGACGCGCTCAAGCGGAGCCACACCGTCACCTCGTTCGAGCCGTTCACCCTGCTGTCGGCGCTTGCCAGCGTCACCGAGCGCATCGGGCTGGTGGCCACCGCGTCCACGACCTACGACGCGCCCTACCATGTCGCGCGACGTTTCGCCTCGCTGGACCATATCAGCGGCGGCCGCGCCGGATGGAACATCGTCACCACGGCCAATCCCGATGCGGCACTGAACTTTGGCCTCGAGCAGGATGTGGATCACGACGAGCGCTATGTCCGTGCGCGCGAGTTCTACGATGTCGTCACAGGACTTTGGGACTCGTTCGCCGACGACGCGTTCGTCCGCGACGTGGAGAGCGGCGTCTACTTCGATCCCGCCCGTATGCGCGCGCTCAACCACAAAGGGCCGCAGCTCTCGGTCAGGGGGCCGCTGAACATTGCCCGCCCGGTTCAGGGCTGGCCGGTGGTTTTCCAGGCCGGGTCGTCGGAAGCCGGCCGCCGGCTCGCCGCGGAGACGGCGGAGGTGCGCTTTGCGTCCAGTCCGGCCCTTGCGG
>CAXUIA010000122.1:4171-5076 GCA_964250835.1 uncultured Acetobacteraceae bacterium
CGCGCGGCCAGGGCAAGACGCGGCTGATCCGCACTCTGGCCGGGCTGCTCGACGAGTGGACGCCGGTCGTCGCGGGCTGCGAGATCAACGACCACCCCTACCAGCCGGCCTGCGCGCGGTGCCGCCGGCTCGCCGCGGAGACGGCGGAGGTGATCTTTGCGTCCAGTCCGGACCTTGCGGCCGGGAAGGCGTTCTACGCGGATATGCACCGGCGCCTCCAAGCGGTCGGACGGGATCCGGCGAGCCTGAAGATCATGCCGGCGGCGTTCGTGGTGGTGGGCGACACGCTGGCGGAAGCGGAGGCCAAGCGCGACCGGCTCGACGCGCTGGTGCACTACGACAGCAGCATCGGCAGCCTCAACGGGATGCTCGGCTACGACGTGTCGGGATTTGATCCGGATGGCCCGCTGCCGGAGATCCCGCCATCCAACGCCAGCCAGAGCGCTCGCGACCGCCTGGTGGCGTTGGCGCGCGAGCGCGACCTCACCATCCGACAGCTGGCCGTGACCGTTGGCGGGTATAGCGGGCTCGCGTTCGTCGGCACGCCGTCGCTTATCGCCGACGGGATGGAACGGTGGCTTGAGGAGGGCGGTTCGGACGGCTTCAACGTCATGTTCCCCTACCTGCCGCAGGGGCTCGACGACTTCGTCGACCGGGTGATCCCGGAGCTTCAGCGACGCGGCCTGTTCCGGGAGGAGTATGACGGGGTGACGCTTCGGGGGCACCTCGGGCTGGCGCGGCCGGCGAACCGGTTCTTCAAAACAGAGGCGGAATGGCGACGATGAGAGCTCCGCGCGGCATTACGCGGGTCTGGGGGCGCTGCCCCCAGCGGGGTCCAGGGGCAGAGCCCCGGGGCTTTCGCGGGGATTGGCGCTCCCGGGGTCGGTGGGGGTGCCGGGGGCGGC
>CAXUIA010000122.1:5086-5697 GCA_964250835.1 uncultured Acetobacteraceae bacterium
CCGCGGGGGGGCGGCGCCCCCCCCCCCCCCGCGGCGGCGCCGCGGCGCCCCCCCCCCGCGTCTACGATGCGATAGCCGATCCCGGGTTCGGTGAGGATGCAGGCGGCGGCGTCGGGGCCGAGCTTCTGGCGCAGATGGCCGACATAGACACGGAGATACTGAACGTCGTCGACGTGGGCGGGACCCCAGACGGCGGTGAGAAGTTGCCGGTGCGTTATGACGCGGCCGGCGTTGTGTAATAACATTGCCAGCAAGGCGTGCTCGCGTGGGCTCAGCACGATGCGGGCGCCGTCGACGCGGACCTCGTGGGCGAGAGTGTCCAGCGTCAGGGGGCCGACGGACTGGACGTCCTCGCGGCCTTCCTGGGCCCGCCGGCGACGGAGGCTGGCGCGGATGCGGGCGAGGAGTTCGCCGACGGCAAAGGGCTTCTCGACGTAGTCGTCGGCCCCTTCGTCGAGGGCTGCAATCTTGTCGGCCTCCTGGTCGCGGGCGGAGAGAATGATGACAGGGATTTCGCTGAAGGCGCGGAGTTTGCCGAGCGCCTCGCGGCCGTCGAGGTCGGGGAGGCCGAGGTCGAGCAGGATCAGGTCCGGGGAGGGGGCGGCGGCGAG
>CAXUIA010000122.1:5707-7201 GCA_964250835.1 uncultured Acetobacteraceae bacterium
CCGCGCTGGGCAGCGCCGCCGGCCTCGCCGGCGCGGGCGGCGGCGAGGCGCAGGCCCTCGCGGGCGTCCGATGCGGAGAGCACGGCGTAGCCGTCGGCTTCCAGCGCGGGACGCAGGAAGCGGTGGATCTGACGTTCGTCGTCGATGACGAGGACCGTGCCGTTCATGCGTGCTGGGCGGCCTGGCCGAGGATCCAGCCTTCCCAGACGCGATCGACGTTGGGGGGCGCGGCGGCGCGCGGGATGTCGAGGACTTGGATCATGTCGAGCAGGCCCACGAGGGCATCGAAATGATCGCTGCCGTTACGGAGGTGGGCGAAGCCCGCCGTGACGGCGGCGGTCAGGTCGGCGGACAGCTCGACGCGGCGGCGTGATGCGCAGTCGAGCAGGAGGGGAGCGGTGCTCGCCCTTGAGGAGGGATCTTCCTTGCTCAGGGTGCGGGGCTTGATGCCGAGATGGGCGTAGGCTTCGCCGGGATAGGTTTCGACGATGGTCGTGCCGGAGTGGGCGAGGTCGCCGTCGAAGGGCCACAGGCGGCAGCCGCCGGCGCGGGCCGGACGGAGGACGTCGCGCCAGCCGGTGATGGCGGCTTTGCCGACCTGCTTGGCACCCATCGTCCAGAAGAGAGGGGAGGCGGCGGTTCGGCCGGGATGGGCGCGCTCGCAGGCGCGCAGCAGTTCGGAGATGGCAGCGACCTGCAAGCCTTCGAGAAGCTGGCGATGGAGGCGGCCGCCGGGGCTGTTCGGGTAGAACGGGCGCTTGGAAGAGATGTCTTCGGGAGTTTCGGCGACCCGGTAGAAGTCGGACCAGTCGCCCTGGCCGAAATGGTTGAGGGCGTCGGGGAAGCTGGCGAGGCCGGTCGCTTGTCCGAACGCACGAGGCAAGCCGATCGGGAAGTCGAAGCCGGCGAGCGTGGGCACGGGCTCGCAAAGCCTGTCCACGAACGGCGGGAGGTCGCCGGTGGGTGCCGGCAGGTCGACGCGCCAGCCGCCGGCGGTGCGGTGCGCGACGGCGGTGACGCGGCCCCGCTTATCCTTGCTCCAGTCGGAGTGGAGCAGACGTTCGAATGTCACAGGGCGGCTGGGAGGCGCAGGATCATCTCGGTGCCGGGCTGGCCGTTGCCGGTGCGGGCGCGCGGGCTGACGGCCTTGATGGTGCCGCCCATCGCCTCGGTCAGGCCGCGTGCGATGGCGAGGCCCAGACCGGTGCCGGGCGCGGCGCGGTCGCCGCGACGGGCGCGGTAGAAGCTGTCGAAGACGGCTTCGATCTCGTCGGGAGCGATGCCGACGCCCTCGTCGGCGACCGTCAGCGTCACAAGCGTTCCATCGGTGCTGGCGCGGACCCCGATGGGCGCGCCGGGCGGCGCGTAGCGGGCGGCGTTGTCGAGGATGTTGACCAGGATCTGCTCGACGAGGGCCGCGTCGGCCTGGACCGCGAGGTGGGAGGGGACGTCGCAGACGGCGAGCTTGGCCACGGGAACGCGGGCAAGGGCGGG
>CAXUIA010000122.1:7211-7635 GCA_964250835.1 uncultured Acetobacteraceae bacterium
GAGCCGGGTCATGTCCATGATGTTGCCGAGAAAGCGCGCCATGCGCTGGGTGTCTTCCTCGATGGAGGCGAGCAGGTCGAGGCGGGTCGACTCGCTGAGCGCCGACCAGGCGCCGCGCAGGGTCCCCGCCGCACCCTGGATGCCGGCGAGCGGGGTTCGCAGGTCATGCGAGAGCGAGTTGAGGAGCGCGGTGCGCAGGCGCTGTGTTTCGGCGACCGCCTCCGTGCGGGCGGCTTCGGCGGCGAGTGCGAGGCGTTCGACGGCGACCGCGGCCGGGTCGGCGAGTGCGGAGAGTGTTTGGAGCGTGGTCGCGTCGACGTCGGTCTCGAACTGCACGCCGAGCACGCCGCGCAGGCCGCGCGGCGTGCGCATCGGCAGGAAGCGCCAGGAGGCGGAGGGGAGGGTTGCGGTGCCGCGGCCGGTC
>CAXUIA010000123.1:0-406 GCA_964250835.1 uncultured Acetobacteraceae bacterium
CACGCGGGTGCCGCCCGTCAGATGGACCAGAGCGCGCGCGCGCCGGCCGGCACGATCATCATCGTGAGCTGCAACCCGGCCGCACTCGCTCGCGAAGCTTCGGTGCTCAACCGCGCCGGCTTTGAACTATGCCACGCGATCGCAATCGATCAGTTCCTCTTTTCCGAACACGTCGAAAGCGTCGCCGTATTCAGACGTGAAAGCTCTCGCCGCACCCGCAGCGGCCCTTCTCGTTCGGGTTTCGAAACACAAACCCCGATGTGAGCTCGACGACCTCGTAGTCCATCTGCGTCCCGATCAGGAACAATGTCGCCTTCCGATCGACCAGGACCGTCACGCCATTGTCGTTGACCACCTCGTCGGCCGGTCCGGCCGCGTCGACCCAGTTCATGTCGTTCGCCAGGCC
>CAXUIA010000123.1:416-7576 GCA_964250835.1 uncultured Acetobacteraceae bacterium
CCGAACAACCTTTTGTGCCGATCGAGATACGCAGCAGCTTGCCTGCCTGGCCTCCCGCATACAGCGCGCGAAGTCTCGCAGCGGCCGCATCCGACACCGACATCAAGGACGGCAGGGCTCGACGTGGGCGGACAGTTTCGGTGGACGCGCTCATACAACCTCCTTTGACCAGGGCTCTGCCCTGGACAGGGTCCCCTTTGCACTGGTGCAAAGGGGTCCCAAGCTGGGGCTTAAGCCCGATATCCAATCAATACATATTCAGTGACAGGCGAGCTTCGTCGCTCATCCGGCTCGGATCCCATGGCGGATCCCATACCGTTTCGACCTCGCAGTCGATGACGCCCGGCACCGTCATCACCGCGTCGCGCAATTGCACCGGCAATTCCTGAGCGCTCGGACAACCCGGCGCCGTCAGCGTCATTTCGACCTTCACCCGGCCGTCGTCGTGCAGGTCGATCGCGTAGATCAGGCCCAACTCGTAGATGTTCACCGGGATTTCCGGGTCGAACACCGTCGAGATCGCCCCGATCACGTCATCCTCGCTGATCCTGGGCTCCGTCGTGCCCTCCGGCGACCATGTCCCAACTCTGTCCGGCGCGTTCATCGACCATCTCCCAGCGCTCGCTCCAGCGCCGACCACGCCAGCGTCGCACAACGCACCCTCGACCGGAACTCATGAACACCCGACAGCGCCGCGAGCGCGCCAACACCCTCCGGCACGTCGCCCGTCGTCACCATCCGGGTGAACTGCCCAGACAATGCCCGCACGCCGGGCTCGTCCAACCCACGCACCGCATCCGCCATCAGGTCGGCCGACGCGACGCTGATCGCACAGCCTCGTGCTGAAAACCCCACCTCAGCAATCGAGCCCGCCCCATCACGCCGGATCTGAACCGTCAGCCGGTCGCCGCACATCGGGTTGCTGCCTTCTGCCGCAGCGGCATAGCAGGCAAGCGGCGCTCCGTGGCGCGGCTCGCGCGCCCGCTCCATGATCAGCTCTTGGTAGATTGTCTCGTCAGCCAGCATCAGGTCAGCCTATCCCGCACGCGCTCGAGCGTGTCGGCGAAGATATCAATCTCCTCGCGCGTCGTATAAAGCCCGAAGCTCGCGCGCGCCGTTCCCGCTGTCCCAAGCCGGTGCATCAGCGGTTCCGCGCAGTGATGTCCTGCCCGCACCGCAATCCCCGAGAGGTCGAGCAAAGTCGCAATGTCGTGCGGATGCGCGCCCTCGACCGTGAACGACACCACGCCGCCCCGATCCTGCGCCGTCCCGTACACGTGCAGGCCTCGCACTCGGCCAAGCCGCCCCAGCGCATGCTGGGTGAGCGACGCCTCGTGCGCCTCGAGAGCCGCAAACCCGATCGCCTGCACATACCGGATTGCGGCACCGAGCCCGATCGCTTCCAGGATTGCCGGCGTCCCCGCCTCGAACTTGTTCGGCACCGGCGCCCAGCTCGACCTCTCGAACGACACGCTCGAGATCATATCGCCGCCACCCATGAACGGGGGCATCTCGTCGAGCAACTCGCGCCGCGCCCACAGCACGCCGATCCCCGTCGGGCCATACAGCTTGTGCCCAGTGAAGACGTAGAAGTCGGCACCAATCTCCTGCACATCAACCGACCGATGCACCACCGCCTGCGAGCCGTCGAAAAGCACCTTGGCACCCGCCGCGTGCACCATCGACGCGATCCGCGCGGCTGGCGTCACCGTGCCGAGCACGTTCGACATGTGCGTGATCGCCACCAGCCCGACCCGACCGTCCTCAAGCAGCTTTTCCAGATGCTCAAGGTCGAGCTCTCCCGCGTCGCTGATGCGCGCAACCCGCAACTCCACACCATGCGCGTCCCGCAGCATCTGCCACGGCACGATGTTCGCGTGATGCTCCATCTCCGAGATCACCACTGCCTGGTCCGGCCGCATCACACCGCGCCCATAGGAGTGCGCGACCAGGTTGATAGCCTCCGTGCTATTGCGCACGAACACCACCTCGTCGCGCGACGACGCGTGCAGCAGGTCTGCTACCAGCCCGCGCGCTTCCTCAAAGGCGTCCGTCGTCCGCTCGCTCATCCAGTGCAGCCCGCGGTGCACGTTGGCGTATTGCTTGCGCATCGCCTCGCTCATCGCGTCGATCACCTGCACCGGCTTCTGTGCGGAAGCAGCACTGTCGAGGAACACAAAACGCTTGCCGCGGATCGTCTGTCCCAGGATCGGGAAGTCAGCCCGCCTCGCAGCAAGGTCGCGCGATACCGGCATCAGCGCATTCATGCCGCAAACCCCATCCCGTTGCGCAACCACCACCGGTCGAGTGCCCGGTCGAGCAGCGCGCGCGCCTCTTCGTGCACGATCCCGTCGATCGCCTCGGCCAGGAACGCACGCACCAGAATCGCCCGTGCTTCCGCCTCCGGGATCCCGCGTGACCGTAGATAAAAGACATGCTCATGATCGAGCTCGCCCACTGTCGCGCCGTGCGAACATTTCACATCATCCGCGTGGATACGAAGCTGCGGCTTGCTGTCGATCTCCGCATGCTCCGAGAGCAGCAGCGCCTGGTTCATCTGATAACCGTCCGTCTTCTGCGCTTCGCGCGCGACGTCGATCCGACCCTGGAACACGCCCCGGCTGTGACCCGCCAGCACGTTCTTGACCGTCTGCCGCGACGCGCAGTTTGGCGCCACGTGCGCCACTGCCGTCGTGAAGTCCGCATGCTGCCGCCCGGTCAGCAATTGCGCCCCATTGAGGTGCACCGTTGACCGCTCGCCCAACAACGACGCGTGGATCTCTGTCCGCGTCAGCGCGCCGCCAAGATTGAGACTGAAACTGTCGTAGACTGCACCTTCACCGATCTCGACGTAGGCAGTCGAAAGATGCACCGCCTCCATTGCTTCGTCTTGCAGCCGCACATGCGTGAGCGTCGCACCCGGGCTTACCGTGATCTCGAACACCGGATTGTGCAGATAAGCGCCCGCGCCAGCCGACACCTCGATCAACGTCAACCGAGCCCCGCGCTCGAGCGTCACCGCATGGCGCGGATGGAATGCAATCGTCCGATGTTCCGAATGCGCCCCGATCGAAACCAGCAGCAGCGTTCCGCCGTCGACACCCTGATCGACCGTCATCGCGGCACCGTCTTCCGCCAGCATCGTGTTGAGCGCAACCAGTTGGCCCCGTTCCGGCTTGGCCAGCGGGCCGAACCTCGGCTCCTGGCCAAAGCTCGTCGTCCGCACGAAATCCGGCAAAACTGATAGCGCCGGAGTGAACCGCCCATCGACGAACACCAGCCGCGGCCCATCCGGCAATCCGAGCGCCGCAAGCGCCGCCGTCGCATCTCCAGCCTCGCCTACCAGCGTGAGCGACGTGTCGAACCGGATCGCCTCCAGCGCACGCAGGCTCGTATAGCGCCAGTCCTCATCATGAACCGTTGGTAGACCCTGCAAACGCAACACCTGCGCCGCTTCCTCGCGAACCAACCCCGCACCCGGCAGCCGACGCTTCAATCCTTCGAAGCGGGCCACGAACTGCTGCGCCGTCATCCCCGGCGCCGGTGGCAGCAGGCTTTCGCTCATGCCGCTTCGGCCAGGAACTGCGCGTATCCCGTCCGCTCAAGCTCCAACGCGAGCTCCGGGCCGCCCGACCGCAACATCCGCCCATGCGCCATCACGTGCACCCGGTCCGGCACAACCAGATCCAGCAGCCGCTGATGGTGCGTGATCACGAGCGCCGAGAAGTCCGGACCGCGCAGGGCATTGACCGCATCTCCCACGATCCGCAGTGCATCGATGTCAAGCCCGCTGTCCGTCTCATCGAGCACCGCGAAACGGGGCCGCAGCATGGCCAATTGCAGCATCTCGTTGCGCTTCTTCTCGCCGCCAGAAAATCCGACATTGACGCTGCGCTTGAGCATTGCGTCATCCATCGACAGCCGCTTGCACTCGGCACGCACTGATCGGAGGAATTGCACTGCGTCCAGTTCGGCCTCGCCGCGCGCGCGCCGCACCGCGTTGACCGCCGTGCGCAGGAACGTCGCGTTGTTCACGCCCGGCAGCTCGATCGGCGCCTGGAACGCCAGAAACAAGCCCGCCGCCGCCCGCTCCTCGGGCTCCATGCTCAGCAGGTCCGCGTCCCCGAACCGCACCGACCCTTCCGTGACCTCGTAATCCTCGCGTCCCGCCAGAACGTAGCCGAGCGTCGACTTGCCGGAACCGTTCGGTCCCATGATCGCGTGGACCTCGCCCGGCGGCACCACGAGGTCGACCCCGCGCAGGATCTCGCGATCCGGTATGCCCGCACGAAGCCCACTGATGACCAGGTCACTCATCCAACGCTGCCCTCAAGACTGATCGCAAGCAGCTTCTGCGCTTCGACCGCAAACTCCATCGGCAGTTCCTTCAGCACCTCACGGCAGAAACCGTTGACGATCATCCCGACCGCGTCCTCTTCCGACAACCCGCGCTGACGGCAGTAGAACAACTGTTCGTCGGCGATCTTCGACGTCGTCGCCTCATGCTCGACGGTCGCCGTCAGATTCCGGTTCTCGATGTAGGGGACCGTGTGCGCTCCGCACTGATCCCCGATCAGCAGGCTGTCGCACTGCGTATGATTGCGAGCTCCCGACGCTTTCGGCTGGATCCGCACCAGGCCGCGATACGTGTTGCTCGACCGCCCCGCCGAGATCCCTTTCGAGACGATCGTGCTCCTGGTGTTCTTGCCGAGATGGATCATCTTGGTGCCCGTGTCCGCCTGCTGACGATTGTTCGTCACCGCGACCGAGTAGAACTCGCCCACCGATCCTTCGCCCTGCAGGATGCACGACGGATACTTCCACGTGATCGCCGAACCGGTCTCGACCTGCGTCCACGAGATCTTCGACCGCGCACCACGGCACGCGCCGCGCTTGGTGACGAAGTTGTAGATGCCACCCCGGCCTTCGCTGTCGCCCGGATACCAGTTCTGCACCGTGCTGTACTTGATCGTTGCGTCGTCGAGCGCCACCAGCTCGACCACTGCGGCATGAAGCTGGTTCTCGTCGCGCTGCGGCGCAGTGCAGCCTTCGAGGTAGCTGACCGAAGCGCCTTCTTCAGCCACGATCAGCGTCCGCTCAAACTGCCCCGTGTTGCGTGCGTTGATCCGGAAATACGTGGAGAGCTCCATCGGGCAGCGCACGCCCCGCGGAATGAACACGAACGATCCATCCGTGAACACGGCCGAATTGAGTGCCGCGAAGTAGTTGTCCGCCGCCGGCACCACGCTGCCGAGATATTTCCGCACGAGATCGGGATGCTCCCGCACCGCCTCCGATATCGAGCAGAAAATCACTCCCACCTTGGCGAGCGAGGTGCGGAACGTCGTCGCGACCGACACGCTGTCAAACACCGCATCGACCGCCACCTGCGGCCGGTCGGCCTGGTCGCTTTCGGCGTCAGCCACCGCCAACCCGGCGCCCTGCACGCCCGCCAGGATCGCCTGCTCGCGCAACGGAATGCCGAGCTTCTCGTAGGTGCGGAGCAGCTCCGGATCGACCTCGTCGAGCGACCGCGGCCCATCCTTCTTCTTAGGCGCTGCGTAGTAGTAGGCGTCCTGGTAGTCGATCTCGGGATAGCCGAGCAGCGCCCAGGTCGGCTCGACCATCTTCAGCCAGGCCGCGTAGGATTTCATCCGCCATTCCAGCAGCCACGCCGGCTCGTCTTTTTTGGCCGAAATCAGCCTAATCGTGTCCTCCGACAGGCCTTTCGGCGCGAAGTCCATCTCGATGTCGGTCTCGAACCCGTGTTTATAGCCGCCGTCGCTTAGTCGACCGACGGCGTCCAGGGTCTCGGCTACTGCTGGCATGATCCCACCTTCAAAACTGTCTCGTCACGCAACGACGCTTGCTCGGTCCGGCACCCGCGCGAACGCCGGGACCGACATAAGGTCCATATCTTCGAGCGTAATCCGTTCGAGCGCCGACCGAACCGCGTCGTTGACCATGTCCCACCGCCCACGCACGGGGCATAGATTCTCCGACGGGCACGTCCCGCTTTCGCCATCGACGCAAGCCGTAAGCGCGATCGGCCCATCAATGGCCGCGATCACGTGCGTGATCCGTATTTCTCGCAACGGCCGCGCAATCCGGTAACCCCCGCGCGCACCGCGCTGCGAACTCACCAGGCCCGCGCCGCTCAGCGCTTTGAGCACCTTGGCGACCGTCGGTTCCGGCACGCCGGTCTCGACAGCCAGACTGACCGAATTTGTGACTGCGTTCCGTCGTCCCAGCTTAACCAGAACAACAACCGCGTAGTCGGCCAACCGTGACACTTTCAACATCGGACAGGTCTCCGCACATCATGGACAACGCTGGTCCTGATTGCGGAAATGAGCGGCCCTCCGACCATCGTCAAGATGCGGTGCTTGCACCCCCTCACGTTCCGCCCGATCTTGCCACCATGTCATCCAGCCACGACCATCGCCCGCCAACAATCGACATGACGCTGGACGGCCACGTCGTTTCGCCGCCCTCGTTCTGGGCACGAGCGCATGCCCTCTGGCGTGCGCTCCCGCCTGGCACGATCCCCGCCTTGATTGCGGTCATCGCCATCACCGTTTGCGCGGCGATCTTCCTGGTCAGTCTCCTCATCTTCGCGATCCCCGTCATTCTCGCCCTGGCGGTCCTCGGCTTCATCCTGCGTGCCAGCATGGGGCCGCCGGGATCACGCCCACCCATGCGTCGGTGACGGGCCTTCTTACGGGCTGCGCCGGCTTCATCGGCATGCACGCCGCCGAGGCGTTGCTCCGGCGCGGCGAGACGGTCATCGGCGTCGACGACCTCAACGCCTATTATGACGTCCGCCTCAAGAAGGCTCGCCTTGCCCGCCTAATCGCCTTCCCAGGCTTTCTCTTCCAGCCCGCCGACATCGCCGACCGCGACACCATGCGCGGGCTCGCGGACGACCATCCCGACATCGACCGCAGTGTTCATCTCGCCGCCCAAGCCGGCGTCCGACACTCGCTGGTTGACCCCTACATCTACGTGACCACCAACGTCATGGGCCACCTCGTCGTCCTCGAGACCGCCCGCCGCCTGCCCCCCCTCCGCCACCTCGTCTACGCGCGCTCGTCCTCCGTTTATGGCGGCAACCCTTCGCTCCCCTTCCTCGACACCCCCCACGTCTCCCCCCCACTTTC
>CAXUIA010000124.1:0-787 GCA_964250835.1 uncultured Acetobacteraceae bacterium
GGGGAAGACGACGGTGCCGATGTCACGGCCGTCGAGCAGCGCGCCGCGGGCGCGCGCGAACTCGCGCTGGCGATCGAGAAGCGCCGCGCGCAGCTCGGGCCAGGCGGCGACGCGCGAGGCCATGCGGTCGATTTCGGGCGTGCGTAGATCTGCACGCGTAAGGTCGGCGGGCTCGATCGCGTGGGCGGCGGCGACTGCATGTGCGGGCTCGGCGACGCCCGCGGCGAGCATGCGTCGCGCGACCGCGCGATAGAGCAGGCCGGTGTCGAGGTATGGCACGCCGAGGGCGTCGGCGAGCCTTCGGGCGAGCGTGCCTTTGCCGGAGGCTGCGGGACCGTCGACGGCGACGATCGGGCGTCTCACGCGAGGCCGGCCCCCAACCGGTTCATCAGGACCACGAAGCCCGGGAAGCTCGTGTCGACAAAGGCCACGTCGTCAGCTGTGACCGGCGCGCGCGCGGCGAGGCCCAGCACGATCGCGCTCATCGCCAGCCGGTGATCCATGTGGGTCCGCACGGTGCCGCCGCCGGGGGGCGGGCCGCCTGCGCCATCGATGAGAAGATCGTCGCCGTCGATCTCGACCGCAACGCCGTTGGCTTCGAGCAGGGCAGCGGTCGCGGCAAGCCGGTCGCTCTCCTTGACGCGAAGTTCGGCGAGGCCCCGGCCGCCGTCATCTACGCGACCGAAGCGGTAACGGCCGAGCAGGTCACCGCGCACTGCCGGGAGCGGCTGGCGGGCTACAAGGTGCCGCGGCACGTGATCGTCGAGGCCGGGCCGCTGGAGCGGAT
>CAXUIA010000124.1:797-1840 GCA_964250835.1 uncultured Acetobacteraceae bacterium
GGCAGTCGGCTCCGGCGGGAGGCGCAGGCGCAGGCGACCGCCAGAACCGGAAACTCGTCGATCATCCGTGGCGTGCGTTCGGGCGGGACGTCGACGGCGCGGAGCGGACCCGCTTTGGCCTCCATGCTGCCGACCGGCTCGCCGCCAGAAGTATGCAAATCGTTCAGCGTGAGGTCGGCTCCCATCTCCCGCAGCGTCTCGATCAGGCCGATGCGGAGCGGGCTCAAGCCGACGCCCGTCACGGTCACGCGCGAGCCCGGCACCAGCAGGGCGGCCACGATCGGGAAGGCGGCCGAGGACGGATCGCCCGGGACGGAGACGTCACGGGCGCGCAACTCGGGACTGCCGTCGAGCAGCAGGCGATTGCCGCCGCCCTCCAGCGGCTCGACGACGAGCTGGGCGCCGAAATGGCGGAGCATGATCTCGGTGTGGTCGCGCGTGGGCACCGGCTCGTCGATCTGGGTCCGGCCGCGCGCGTTCAGGCCGGCGAGCAGGAGCGCCGATTTGACCTGGGCAGAGGCGACCGTCATCCGGTGCAGGACGGGGAGCGCCTCGCCGGTGCCCTCGATCGCCATCGGCAGACAGCCACCCGCGCGCGTGGTGAAGCGCGCGCCGGTGTCGGCGAGCGGCACGGTGACACGGCGCATCGGCCGGCTGCGTAGGCTGGCATCGCCGGTCATGACCGAAAAGATCGGGTGGGTGGCGAGCAGCCCAGTCAGAAGCCGCGCGGCGGTGCCTGAATTGCCCATGTCCAGCACGTCGGCCGGCTCGATGAGCGCGCCCACGCCGCGGCCGGTGACGCGCCATTGGCCGGATCCGTCCTGGGTAATGCTGGCGCCGAGCGCACGCATGGCGGAGGCGGTGCGAAGCACGTCCTCGCCTTCGAGCAGACCGTCGATGCGGGTTTCGCCCATGGCGAGGGAGGCGAACATCAGAGCCCGGTGGCTGATGGATTTGTCGCCGGGAACACGGATCGAACCGGCCAGAGGAGCGCTTGAAGGACGGACGGTGACCGGGTGTGGCATGGCAGGCTGCGATTAGCA
>CAXUIA010000124.1:1850-3074 GCA_964250835.1 uncultured Acetobacteraceae bacterium
AGCAGGTCCCGCGCAAATTGACAGACCCGGCACGCGGTGGCATGGGCGCCCGCTTTACGGGGCTCCTCTGAATGGTCAAGGCAGAACTCGGCATGAAGCGCGTGTGCGTTTCATGCTCAACGCGATTCTACGATTTGATGCGCACCCCGGCCGTC
Source organism: uncultured Acetobacteraceae bacterium (assembly GCA_964250835.1). GTDB lineage: Bacteria > Pseudomonadota > Alphaproteobacteria > Acetobacterales > Acetobacteraceae > CAXTPV01. The sequence continues at coordinate 2,006 of CAXUIA010000124.1, forward strand.
TGCCCGAAGTGCGCCACCGAGCAGCCGATCGAGCAGCCGCGCGCCCGCCGGGCGTCGGGTAATCTGGCCGACGAGAAGCGGATCAAGAAGCCGCTGCCGGTCGATGACGTCGATCCCGAGGTTGAGCCCGAGGAGGCCGAGGAGTCGGCGGAGGACGAGGATGACGTGCTGGAAAGTGCGGACGACCTCGAGGATGACACCGACGCGATCTCGGGGGATATCGAGGTCGAAGGGGACCGGGAAGAAGAGACTTAAAGAGAGCGGGGCTCTGCCCCAAGCCCCGCTGGGGCCAGCGGCCCCAGACCCGCAGTCGTTGATGAAACGGGGCTTCAAACGCCCTGCGTTTGGCCGGGTGCGGGGCAGAGCCCCGTTATTGCGTGTCGCGCCTCGGCGCGGACGGCCTCACAACCTCTCCGCCCCTTGTTCTACCGTCGTCCCGGCCTCCATCACCCGCAGGAAGTTCCCGCCCCAGAACAGCTCGATCTCGGCGCGACCGTAGCCGCGGCGCACCAACTCAGCCGTCACGTTGCCGCTCTCGGACGCGTCGCGCCAACCCTCGAAACCGCCGCCGCCATCAAAATCCGAACTGATCCCGACATGCGCCACGCCGGCGCGGGAGACGACGTGATCGAGATGATCGACGAAGTCGGCGACGCCCGCGTGCCCCGGCCGTAATTTCGGACGCAGAAAGACACCCATTGCCGTGATCTGCACCAGACCGCCCGTGTCGCGAAGCGCGTCGATCTGCAGGTCGGTGAGGTTGCGCGGATGCGGGCAAAGCGCGTCGACGCAGGAGTGGGTCGCAACCACCGGATGGCGGCTTGCCTGGATGGCCTGCAGCATCGACTGCCGCGACAGGTGCGAGACGTCGACCATGATGCCGAGCCGGTTCATCTCGGCAATCGCATCGCGGCCAAGATCCGACAGGCCGCCATGCAGCCGCTCGGCGTCGCCGAGGTCGGCGCGCGGATTGGTGCTGTCGGCAAGCGCGTTGTGGCCGTTATGGGTCAGCGTGATGTAGCGTACGCCGCGCGCGCGCCAGCCGGCGAGGAGCGAGAGGTCCTCGCCC
>CAXUIA010000124.1:3084-7216 GCA_964250835.1 uncultured Acetobacteraceae bacterium
ACGCTGACCTTGTCGGCACCCGCGTTCAGGAGCGCGCGCACGTCGTCGGCGGTGACGGCGCGGCCTGCGAGCGGCTGCGTCGAGCGGGCCGCCATCTGATCGATCGCGTCGAGCATGCCGTCCGCCCGCGCCCTCGCCTCGGCCCAGTTGGCGGCGTCGCATTTTGTTTGCGGGATGTAGGCCGCGAAGCAGCCGGCCCAGAGACCACCGCGGCGCATCTTCGGCAGATCCACGCGGCGTGTGCCATCGACGTTGGGGTCGGGCGTATCCGGCCAGGGCACGTCGATATGGCTGTCGAGCGTCAGCAACGTGCGGTGCAACGACATCGCATCAATGGCGGCCGCGTCGTTCATGCGCGTCTTGCCAAGCTGCTCTGGATGATAGACGGCACGCAGCCGATGCGTATCGCGACCTGGAACATCAATTCTGTCCGTCTCCGTATGAGCCTGCTCGACCGGTTGCGCGAGGCGATGGCGCCCGATGTGGTCTGTCTGCAGGAGACCAAGGTGCCGGACGATCTGTTCCCCGACCTGCCGGGCTACCCCTATGTGGCTCGCCGGGGAATGAAGAGCTACAACGGTGTTGCGGTGTTGTCGCGTTTTCCGCTGACCCTGCACGATGCCTCGCCGGACTGGTGCGAACGGGGCGACTGCCGGCACCTGCACGTGACGGTGGACGGTCCGACAGAACCCCTTGAACTGCACAACTTCTATGTGCCCGCTGGAGGGGACGTGCCGGATCCGGCGGTCAATCCCAAGTTCGCCCACAAGCTCGCTTTTGTCGACGAGGTGACGCTCTACTTCGCCTCCACCGGCGTTCGGGCGCGGACCGTTCTCGTTGGCGACCTCAACATCGCGCCGCTCGAGAACGACGTTTGGAGCCACAAGCAGCTGCTCGGCGTGGTCAGCCATACGCCCGTTGAAGTGAGCAAGCTCAACGCGTGGCGCGGGGCGGGCTTCGTGGACGCCGTGCGCCACTTCGTGCCGGAGACTGAGCGGCTTTATACTTGGTGGTCGTATCGGAACCGCGACTGGCGGCTATCGAACCGTGGGCGGCGTCTCGACCATGTGTGGGTCAGCCCGGATCTGGTGGAGCGGCTTCGCGGTCATGAGGTGCTGGCCGACGCGCGTGATTGGCCGCAGACGTCGGATCATGTGCCAGTCGCGATAGATGTCGAGTAAGAGCAGGTTCGCATGGGGCGCTCAGGCCGCCGCACCGTCTCCGGCGATCCCCGACTGTGCGAGCGGATCAAGCCGGTAGCCGCCGCCCTCGGTGACGAGGAGGCAGGCGTTGGCAGGATCGGGCTCGATCTTCTGACGCAGCCGGTAGATGTGGGTCTCGAGCGTGTGGGTGGTCACGGCGGCGTTGTAGCCCCAGACTTCGTTGAGCAAGACCTGACGTGGGACGGGCCGGGTGCCGGAGCGATAGAGAAATTTGAGAATAGCCGCTTCTTTCTCCGTCAGCCGGATCCGTCTGTTGCGGACCGACTCCTGGAGCAGCTTGGCGGACGGGCGGAAGGTGTATGGTCCGATCGTAAAGACGGCGTCCTCGCTGTTTTCGAAGATGCGCATCTGGGCACGCAGCCTGGCGAGAAGCTCGGCAATGCGGAAGGGCTTGGCGACGTAATCGTTCGCACCCGCATCGAGGCCGCGCACCACGTCGGCTTCGTCATCGGAGCCGGTCAGCATGATGATCGGCATGCGCATGCCACGTTTGCGAAGATCCGCGCAGAAGTCGCGACCGTCGCCGTCGGGAAGACCGACATCGAGAATGACGGCGTCAAAACGTGAGCCCGCGCCGTCGAACTTGCCGTCAGCGGCCGCGATGCTCGCCGCTTCAACGGCCTGGAACTCGCCGTCGACCTGAAGCTGCTCGGTCAGGGTGGTGCGAAGCGAATCGTCATCGTCGACGATCAGGATCGGCCGCTCGCCAGCCATTCGGTGCTCCCTCTCAAGACCGACCGTCCGGTTGAACCACCGCCGGACAGTCGCTCCGATATCCGGGTCCAACGCAGGCCCGGTTCTCCCGACAACGATACGGCTTTCGCCCTTGCGCACATTGTCGTGAGCTTGTTGGTCAAGCGCAAGGGAGGCCGGACGAGTTCCCGATCGACTTGCGAATGGGTTGCCGGTTCTCGATCTCCGCGACGGGCGGCACCATGTGGGCGGCAGACAGGGCGAAAGTGCTGATGGACGAATTGTCGATCGAGCCGTACCGGATCAATACGCGGCCGGAACGCAGCGTTCATCGTGCGGTGGCTGAGCTCCGCCGCGGTGCGGGCGTGCTGCTGACCGGCCTTTCGCCGCTGCTTGTCATGGCGGCGGAGACAGTGTCGGTCGACGCCATCGAGGAGGCCGCCGCCATGGCCCATACCGCGCCGGTGCATCTGGTGATGTCGTCCGGCCGGGTGCAGGAGCCCGGACCGGGCTTGGCCGCGTCTGTGATAACGGGATCGCTGGCCGAGCTCGCGCGACAGTCGGCCGAGTGGTTGCGGGGCTTGGCTGATCCGACGCGCCAGGGATCGACGGCCATCGAGGCCGGACTTGCGCGATCGGACATTCCGCAGGACGCGGACGCCGCATTGACGCTGCTCAAGCTGGCGCGGTTATCGCCGCTGGCGCTGGTTGTGGAGGCGAGAAGCGGAGCCGCCGAGCGGGCGGCGTCAAGCGGACTGGCGATCGTCGAAGCGGAGGCGGTCCGACGCTTCTCGCGCGACACCAGCCTCTCGCTCGAGATCGTGGCGCAGGCGATGGTGCCGCTCGCCGATGCCGAGGATGCCAAGCTGGTTGCCTTTCGGGCACCCGATGGCGGGATTGAACATCTGGCGGTTGTGATCGGCGATCCGGCCGCGCGCCCGGCACCTTTAGTCCGGCTGCACTCGGAGTGCTTCACGGGCGACTTCCTGGGCAGTCTGCGCTGCGACTGCGGCGATCAACTGCGCGGCGCGATACGGCGTATGCGCGAGGACGGCGCCGGCGTGCTGCTCTACCTCGCACAGGAGGGGCGCGGCATCGGGCTCGTCAACAAGCTTCGCGCCTACGCGCTCCAGGACCGCGGGCTCGACACGCTGGATGCCAACCGCGCGCTGGGCTGGGACGCCGACGAGCGAAGCTTTGCGATCGCGGCAACGATGCTGCGGCAGCTTGGCATCGGGCGCGTTCGGCTGCTGACCAACAATCCGGAAAAAGTGTCCGCGTTGAACGCGTTCGGCATCGAGGTTGTCGAGCGGGTCGGGCAGTCGGTGCCGCCGAACGGGGTGAACGACGGCTATCTGGCGACCAAGCGGCGCCGGTTCGGCCACCTGATCGGCTGATATGCGCGCGATCGTCAGTTCCCGGCCGGATGGCGCCCCGCACGAGGCATGGCTCGAAATTGGTTCTGAACGGATCGCCGCCGTGGCCGGGCCACGCGGGATCGTGGCGCACAAGGAGGAAGGCGACGGCGGCACGCCCGCGGGCATCTTCCCCATCCGGCGGGTCTTCTACCGGGCCGATCGGCTCGCGCCGCCGTCCTGCCTCGTGCCGCGCGAACCGATCGCGCCCGATGACGGCTGGTGCGATGCGCCCGGTGATCCGCTCTATAATCGAAAGGTGCAGTTGCCCCACGGTGCAAGTGCCGAGCGATTGTGGCGCGAGGACGCGGTCTACGATCTCGTGGCCGTGCTCGGCTACAACGACGCGCCGGTGCGGCGTGGCGCGGGGTCGGCAATCTTCCTCCATCCAATCCCCGCGGGTGGCGGACCAACCCACGGCTGCTTGGCCATCGCGCGCGACGATCTGCGTCGGCTGCTGGCCGCGGGGCTGACGGACATCGAGGTGCGCGCCGCGTGAACGCCCGCGTGGTGGTAATCGGCGGCGGCTTTTCGGGCACGATGGTCGCGGTCCATCTCAGGCGCGATGTCCCCGAATCCGCGGCGACAGTGACGGTGGTGGAGCCTCGTCCAGTCCTCGGCGCCGGTCTCGCCTACAGCACGCGCGATCCGGCCTGCCGGACAAACGTTGCGGCCTCGCGCATGTCGCCGTTCGAGGAGACGCCACTCGCCTTCGACGACTGGCTGGCCGCGGGCGGCGCCGATCCGGCGGATCCGGACATGGAAGGTGCCGGCGGCCGCTTTCCGGCCCGCGCGGTGTTC
>CAXUIA010000124.1:7226-7561 GCA_964250835.1 uncultured Acetobacteraceae bacterium
CGTCGTCGGACTGGCGGACGGCACGGCGCTGGCGGCGGACAGGCTGGTGCTCGCGGTCGGGCATCCGCCCGCTATGCTGCCGAGACCGTTGCGGCCGCTGGCGGACGACCCGCGTCTGATCGCCGATCCCTGGAACGAACAGGCGCTCGCACGCGTCGCGAGCCAAGCGAACGCCACGGTCACGATCATGGGCACCGGACTGACGGCCTGCGACGTGCTCGCGAGCCTGCGGCGGCGCGGGCATCGCGGGCCCATCGTCGCGGTCAGCCGGCGGGGATTGACGCCGCGGCCACGCACGACGCTGCCCGTGTCGTCCTTTGGGACGTTCGACGACG
>CAXUIA010000125.1:0-4581 GCA_964250835.1 uncultured Acetobacteraceae bacterium
TCTCCACCCCCAGCAGCTCCGCCAACCGCCCCCGCATCGCGTCCGCGTGCGGCGTGATCTTCGGCCGTTCGCAGATCAGCGTGACGTCCACCGACGCGAGCCTTCCGCCGCGCGCCGCAACCCGGGATGCCGCATGACGCAGGAACTGCGCACTGTCCGCGTCCTTCCACGCCGCCTCGCTTGGCGGGAAATGCCGCCCGATGTCGCCCTCCGCCAGCGCCCCGTAGATCGCGTCGCACAGCGCATGGATGCCGACATCCGCATCCGAGTGCCCGCTCAGGCCATGCGTGTGCTCGACCGCGACGCCGCACAGGACGAGCCTCTTGCCCGCCACCAGCGCATGCACGTCAAAGCCGATACCCATGCGAGGCGTCATCACGTCCTCCGCCATCCCCAAACCAAGCCGCGTGTTGCATTGCAACTAATGATTGATCTGTCTACTTTGCACAAATGCTAGGCAATCCGACCGTGCAGCCGATCAAGATCGGCGCCCTCACGCTTTCCTCACCCGTCATCCTCGCTCCGATGTCCGGCGTCACCGACCTGCCCTTCCGCAGGCTTGCCCGCAGTCTCGGCGCCGGTCTGGTCGTCTCCGAAATGATCGCGTCCTGGGCAATGGTGCGCGAAAACGCCGCCACCTTACGCATGGCGGAGGTGAGCGAGGACGGTCCCAACGCCGTCCAGCTCGCCGGCTGCGAACCGGCCGCCATGGCCGAAGCCGCCCGGATCGCGGTCGGGCACGGCGCCGACCTGATCGACATCAACTTCGGCTGCCCGGTCAAAAAGGTCGCCGTCGGCCAGCAGGCCGGCTCCGCGCTGATGCGCGACGAGCGTGCCGCGGCCGCCATCCTGCGCGCGACGGTGGACGCCGTCTCCGTTCCCGTCACGCTCAAGATGCGCATGGGCTGGGACAACGCGCATCTCAACGCGCCCGCGCTCGCCCGAATCGCCGAGGAGTGCGGCATCCGCATGGTGACCGTCCACGGCCGCACACGTCAGCAATTCTACGAGGGCCGCGCCAATTGGGCCTTCGTCGCGCACGTCAAGCAGTCGGTCCGCATCCCCGTCATCGTCAACGGCGACATCCGCTCAGCCACCGACGCGCTCGAAGCCCTCGCCCAATCCGGTGCCGACGGCGTCATGATCGGCCGCGGCTGCTACGGCCGGCCCTGGCTTCCCGGCCAGATGACCGAGCTCCTTCGGGGCCGCACTCAGCCCGACCCGGATCTTGTCAGGGAACTCGCCATCCTCACACAACACTACCAGTCGATGCTGCTGCATTTCGGCCGCGATGCCGGCATGCGCGTCGCCCGCAAGCATGTCGGCTGGTATTCGTCCGGCCTGCCCGGGTCGGCCGCCTTCCGTGCGTCCGTCAACAAAATGGGCGATGCCGACGCCGTGCTGACCGCGATCACACGCTTCTACAATGATTTGATCGACGTCGGCTTTGCGAGATCATCCACAGCATCAACCCCAGAGGTCGCTTGGGCAGCGTGAACCCGCTTGGGGCGGTGGCCAAACGGCCCACACCTCCGGGCCCCGACATCGACCCGCGCCACATCCTCGACTGTCTGCCGCTCGTCACCCTGGTGCTCGATGAGAGCGACCGCATCCAGTCGGCCAATGCCGCCGCCGAGCCGTTCTTCGGTCTTTCGGTCGCATCGCTCACCCACATGATGCTCGCCAACTTCATCCCCGCCGACAGTCCGCTCTTCATGATGGTGCGGCAGGTGAGGGCAGGGGGAGGCACTATCGTCGAGCATGACCTGACGCTCGAAAGCCCGCGCCTGCGCAAGCACGAAGTGATCGCCCAGGGCATGCTGCTCAGCGAGGCCCCGCCGCTGGTTCTCCTCACCCTCCAAGACAGTTCGAGCCTGCGCGCGCTCGACCGGCGTCTGACGTTCCGCAACGCTGCGCGCAGCGTCTCCGGCATGGCGGCCATCCTTGCCCACGAGGTCAAGAACCCGCTGTCGGGCATACGTGGCGCCGCACAGCTCCTCGAGGCAACGGTTGAAACGGCCGGCGACAAGGAGCTGGCCGTGCTGATCCGCGATGAAGCCGACCGCATCCGGCTGCTCGTCGACCGGATGGAGATGTTCGGCGAAAAGCCGATCGAGCGTCGCCCCATCAACATCCACCGCGTGCTCGAACATGTGCGCAGGCTGGCCCACTCCGGCTTTGCGGCCCACATCCGGATCATTGAGCGCTATGACCCGTCGCTTCCCTCCGTTCTCGGCAACCGAGACCAACTCGTCCAGGTCCTGCTGAACCTGGTCAAGAACGCCGCCGAAGCGATCAGCGGCGGCGCCCAGAGCGGCGAGATCGTGCTGAGCACCGCCTACCGGCACGGCCTGCGGCTCGTCATGCCGGGATCAACCGAACGCGTGCATCTGCCGCTGCTGGTCACCGTGCGCGACACCGGCCCCGGCATCCCCGACGACATCAAGCCGCATCTCTTTGAGCCGTTCATCACTTCCAAGCCGACCGGAAACGGCCTTGGTCTCGCGCTCGCCGCCAAGATCATCGGCGACCATGGGGGAATGATCGAGATCGACAGCCACGGCGGCAGAACGGAGGTGCGGCTGCATCTCCCTGTTCTTTCGGAGGACTATGACCCTCACCCAACCTGATCGGCGGCGTTGATGACTTTACCGACTGTACTCGTCGCCGACGATGACCGCTCGATCCGGACCGTGCTCACCCAGGCGCTCGGCCGTTCCGGCTACCAGGTCCGCTCGACCGGCAACGCGACCACGCTCTGGCGCTGGGTTGAGGACGGCGAGGGTGATCTCGTCATCACTGACGTCGTGATGCCCGACGAGAATGGCCTCGATCTCATCCCGCGCATCAAGCGCATACGACCCGAACTGCGGATCGTGGTGATGAGCGCGCAGTCCACCCTCATGACCGCCGTCAAGGCAACCCAGCGCGGCGCCTTCGAATATCTCCCTAAGCCCTTCGATCTGAAGGAACTTCTCGCCGTCGTCGGCCGTGCGCTCGCCGCCCCGGCGCCCGCGCCGCCTCCGCCCGAGCCGCAGGAGGCTGGCGAGAAACTCCCGCTGCTCGGCCGTTCAATGGCCATGCAGGAAATCTACCGCTCGATTGCGCGCCTCACCACCGCCGACCTCACGGTCATGGTCAACGGCGAAAGCGGCACCGGCAAGGAACTCGTCGCGCGCGCGCTGCACGATTACGGGCGCAGGCGGGCAGGGCCGTTCGTCGCGATCAACATGGCGGCGATCCCGCGCGAGCTGATCGAAAGCGAGCTCTTCGGCCATGAGCGCGGCGCCTTCACCGGCGCCACCAACCGCAATGTCGGCCGCTTCGAGCAGGCGGCAGGCGGCACGCTCTTCCTCGACGAAATCGGCGATATGCCGCCCGAAGCGCAGACACGTCTGCTGCGCGTCCTTCAGGAGGGCGAGTTCAGCACCGTCGGCGGCCGTCAGCCGATCAAGTCCAACGTCCGCATCGTCGCCGCCACTCACCGCGATCTCCGCCAGGCGATCCGGGCCGGCGCTTTCCGCGAGGACCTGTTCTACCGGCTCAATGTCGTGCCGATCAGGCTGCCACCGCTTCGCGAACGCACGGAGGACATCGCCGTCCTCGCGCGCCACTTCCTTGACCGCGCCCGCGAAAGCGGTCTGCCCGGCAAGACGCTGACCGAGACTGCGCTCGATCGCCTGCGCGCCCATCGCTGGCCAGGCAACGTGCGCGAGCTCGAAAACCTGATGCGCCGCCTGGCCGCCCTTTACCCGCAGGAGACGATCGGCGACGACATCATCGAGAGCGAGCTCGCCGAGGCGACCTCTTTCGCGAGCCATCCCGCCGAGCCCGAGCGACACGCGGAGGAGACGCTTGCCGCCTCCGTCGAACGTCACATCAAGCAGTTCCTCGCGGCGAGCAAGGACGGCATGCCGATGCGCGACATCTATGACCGCGTGATTGCCGAGGTGGAGCGTCCGCTGATCGCCATGACGCTCTCGGCCACCAAGGGCAATCAGATCAAGGCCGCCTCCGTGCTCGGCCTCAACCGGAACACGCTGCGCAAGAAGATCCGCGATCTGGAAATCCCGGTTGTCCGCGGACTGGGTTGAGGCCAGGGCTCTGCCCCGGCGCCGCACATGAACGCTTTCCCTCCACTGCGCCGCGCACAGGTCGCCACCGAACGCCCGCTGCTCGGAATCCTCTCCGGCAGGCTCACCACCACCGTGCTCGCCGCCGTGGCACTCGTCACCGGCGTCGCCACCTTCATCCTGCTGTCGGGCGGCGTGCAGTTCACCCGCCGTCCGCACCTCGACCTCCTCCTGCTCATCGTCAATGCCGCCGCTCTCCTCCTGCTCGGCTTGGCACTCGCCGGACGCGTCACGCGTGTCTGGATCGACCGGCGGCGCGGCCTCGCCGGCGCCCGCCTGCATGTCCGCCTGGTTATGCTGTTCAGCGTCGTCGCCGTCACGCCGACCGTGGTCGTCGCCCTCTTCGCGACCGTTCTTTTCGAGGTTGGCATCCAGTCCTGGTTCAACGACCGCGTTCGCACCGCACTCGCCGAAAGCCTCCAGGCGGCGCGCGGCTACCTTACCGAGC
>CAXUIA010000125.1:4591-7492 GCA_964250835.1 uncultured Acetobacteraceae bacterium
TCAACCTCGCCGAAGACCTGGCTCTGGCACACGCCGGCGAGCTCGTCATCTCCGATCCCGAGGAAGTAACGCGCATCCTCTTCGATCAGAGCGCGCTCAACGGCCTGTCCGAAGCGATGATCTTCGACCCCGTGACCGATCAGGTCATGGCGTCGATGAGCAACCGCCCATCCCCGCGTCCGCCCGCCTCCGCTCTCCTCAAGGCGCGCTCCGGCGAGGTCGCCGTTATCGACAGCCCGGACCATACAACGGTTCGCGCGCTGATCATGATAAAGGCGCCCGAGATGCTGATGCTCATGATCGCCCGTCCCGTCGACGCATCCATACTCGGCCACATGCAGCGCACGGAGGAGGCGGTCGGCGAATACAACCGTCTTGATCGCCACAGATCCGGCCTGCAGGTCACCTTTGTCCTGATCTTCGTGCTCGTGGCCCTCCTCGTCCTGTCGGCGGCCGTGCTGATCGGGCTCGTGCTCGCCAACCAGATCGCCCGCCCGCTCGGCGCGCTGATCGTGGCGGCCGAACGCGTTCGCACCGGCGATCTCGGCGTGCGCGTCGCCGAGCGCGGTGCGGACGACGAGGTCGCCGGCCTGTCGCGCGCCTTCAACCGGATGACCGACCAGCTCGCCGCGCAGCGAACCGAGCTGATGGCCGCCTACAGCCAGATCGACGAGCGGCGGCGCTTCACCGAAACCGTGCTCTCCGGCGTCTCGGCCGGCGTCATCGGGCTCGACGTCGAGCAGCGGATCGAGCTGCCCAACCGGGTCGCGAGCGATCTGCTGGGCACCGATCTGCTCGCCTCCGTCGCCCACAAGCTGTCGGAGGTCGCGCCCGAGTTCGCGCCGCTTCTCGACGACGCCGCCCGGATGCCCGAACGCGCCCACACCGCCGAAATCCAGAGCGGTCCCTCGGGGCGCAGGCGCACCCTCCTGGTCCGTATCAGCAACGAAACCCGCAACGGCCGTCCCGACGGCTTCGTCGTCACCTTTGACGACATCACCGAACTTCAGTCAGCGCAGCGCAAGGCCGCCTGGGCCGATGTCGCGCGACGCATCGCGCACGAGATCAAAAACCCGCTGACCCCGATCCAGCTTTCGGCCGAGCGGCTCAAGCGCCGGTTCTTGAAGGAGATCACCTCCGATCCGGACACGTTCAGCCAGTGCGCCGATACGATCGTGCGCCATGTCGGCGACATCGGCCGCATGGTCGACGAGTTCTCGGCGTTTGCGCGCATGCCGCAGCCCGCCATCAAGATGGAGGATGTCGGACGTGTCGCGCGCGAGGCGCTGATCCTGCAACGTCAGGCTTCGCCGCGCATCGAGTGGCACAGCGACATCCCACCAAGCGGTCCGCTCGCACCCTGCGACCGGCGCCTCATCGGTCAAGCCCTGACCAACCTCCTGCTCAACGCGGCCGACGCGGTGGCGCTCAGCGACCATCCCGAGCACGGCCATGTCGGCCTCTCGGTGCGCGAGGTGGAGCGCTCGGTTCTGCTGACCGTCACCGACGATGGCGCCGGGCTTCCGGCCGAAGACCGCGCCCGGCTGACCGAACCCTACGTCACCCATAAGCCGAAGGGGACCGGCCTGGGGCTTGCTATCGTCAAGAAGATCATGGAGGACCATGGCGGCTCGATCACGCTCGACGATCGAACAGATGGTGCGGGAGCAGTCGCGACCTTGACCTTGCCTATAAGAGACGGCGATGGCCCATGAGATCCTGATCGTCGATGACGAACCAGACATCCGGCTTCTCATCGAGGGCATCCTGCGCGACGAGGGATATGAGACCAGGCAGGCTGGCGACTCGGACGCCGCCATCGCAGCCTTCCGCGCGCGGCGTCCGGCGCTCGTCATCCTCGACGTCTGGCTGCAGGGCTCGCGCCTCGACGGTCTCGGCATCTTGCAGGCGATCAGCGACGAGACGCCGCCCGTTCCCGTCATCATGATCTCCGGACACGGCACCATCGAGACCGCGGTCGCCGCGATCCAGCAGGGTGCCTACGACTTCATCGAAAAGCCATTCCAGTCGGACCGCCTGCTTCTTTGTCTCAACCGGGCCCTGGAAGCCGCTCGTCTGGAACGCGAAAATGCCGAGCTGCGTCTGCGGGCCGGTCCCGACAACCGTCTGGAAGGCGACAGCCAGGCGATCGCCGCCGTCCGCCAGCAGATCGAGCGCGTTGCGCCCACCGGTTCGCGCGTCCTGATCTCGGGCGCGCCGGGCGTCGGCAAGGAAGTGGCCGCGCGCATGATCCACGCCCGCTCGCGGCGCGCCGATGGTCCGTTCGTGGCGCTCAATTGCGCCACCCTCGCACCCGGCCGCTTCGAGGAGGAACTTTTCGGTCTCGAAGGCAGCGCCGACGGCAGCTTGAAGCGGCGCACCGGCCTGCTTGAGCGAGCGCACGGCGGAACGCTGCTGCTCGACGAGGTCAGCGACATGCCGATCGAAACCCAGGGCAAGATCGTCCGCGCGCTCCAGGACCAGACGTTCGAGCGCCTCGGAGGAGCAACCCGCGTCAAGGTCGATGTGCGCGTGCTCGCCACCACCAACCGCGATCTCCAGTCCGAGATCGCCGCCGGTCGCCTGCGCGAGGATCTTTACTATCGGCTCGCAGTGGTGCCGCTGCGTCTGCCATCCTTGCGCGAACGGCGCGAAGACATCCCGGAACTTGCGCGCACCTTCATCGCCCGATCGGCCGAAACGGCCGGCATTCCACGCCGCCAGCTTTCCGCCGACGCGCTCGCCGCCATGCAGAGCTACGACTGGCCGGGCAACGTCCGTCAGTTGCGCAACGTCATCGACTGGGTGCTGATCATGGCGCCCGGCTCGTCGTCCGAGCCGAAAAGCGCCGAGATGCTGCCGCCCGAAATCAGCCAGGGCGCACCGGTGCAGCTCAACTTC